>JAHJUF010000213.1 GCA_018829095.1 Pseudomonadota bacterium
ACAGGTCGGTCACCCGGCCCCCGGCGCTTTCGGCGGCCCGGCTGGTGGTGTACGAGGCGCTGGCGTCCAGCCCGGGGAAACGGGCGGCCTCGGCCCCGCCCCGCCGGGCCCGGGACTCCCGGATCCTTTCCGTTGCCAGCCGGACGTCCGGGTTGTTTTCCAGGGCCCTGGCCACCAGATCATCCAGGACCGGGTCCCCGAAGGCCTTCCACCACTCTTCCAGGCCCGGGCCGGAGTTTTCCGGGTCGCCGTCCCCTGGGGCCGGTCCGCTCCAGGCCGGGGGAACGTCCGGCACCGGGGCCGCGTAATCCGGCCCCACGGCCGCGCAACCAGCGAGGCACGCCAGGGAGAAAAGCCACGTCCACAGGATCAGCCGTCGCGCCATGGGGTTGGTCCTCATGCCCGTCCCGCCCGTGGGGAAAGGAATCAAAAGCACAAAGAATCCGCGGATCACGCTGACCACGCTGATTTTTGAGCGGTTGTGAAAAAAGCCCCCCTGCCCCCCCTTTTTCAGAGGGGGGACCCGCCCTTTTCATTCCCGCCGCAGGGCCTCCACCGGGTCCATGCGGGCGGCCCGGCGGGCGGGAAAGAAGCCGAACACCACGCCCACGGCCGCCGAAAAAAGGAACGCCAGGGCCACGATGCCCGGGTCCAGGACCAGGGGGATCTTGAACAGACCGGCGAGCCATGCCGAGGTGACGACCGCCAGCACGATGCCGATGACCCCGCCCAGGGAAGACAGGACCACGGCCTCCACCAGGAACTGGGTCAGGACGTCCCGCTCCATGGCCCCGATGGCCAGCCGGGTGCCGATCTCCCGGGTGCGCTCCGTGACGGACACCAGCATGATGTTCATGATGCCGATCCCCCCCACCAGGAGGCTCACGGCCGCCACGGCCCCCAGAAGCCCGGTGAGGACCTTGGTGGTTCCCGTCAGGGTCTCGGTGATCTCCTTCATGTCCATGACCGAGAAGTCATCCTCCTTGTTCCCCGTGATGCGCCGCCGCTGGCGCAGGAGTTCCTCGATTTCAGCCACCGAGTCCTCGGTGGAATAGCCGTCGCTCACGGAAACGAAAACCAGGGGGATGTCCGTGTTGCCGATGATCCGCCTCTGCATGGTCCTGAGGGGCACCAGGGCCACGTCGTCCTGGTCGCTGCCCATGCCGCTCTGGCCCTTGGCCACCAGGGTCCCCACCACCTCGAAGGAAATCTCCCCCAGGCGCACCCGCTGGCCCAGGGGATTCATGCCCCCGAAAAGCTCGTTGACCACGGTGTTGCCCAGGATGCACACCGCCGTCCCGGCCCGGAGTTCGGAGGGGAGGAAGGTCCGGCCCAGAGCCATGTCCCAGTTCCGGGCCTTGAAATAGTCGTTGTCCACCCCGGCGGCCTGGGTATTGTAGTTGTCGTTGCCGAAAACGATGGGAGAGCTTTTCATGGCCACCGGCGCGACGGCCGCCAGGTGAGGCACCTCCCGGGCAATGGCCTCCACATCCGCCACCTCCAGGGGCTTGGCTTCCGCAGACCGCCCCCCGTGGCGGGACTGGCCGGGGTGCACGATGAGCATGTTGCTCCCCAGGGCGGCGATGTCGGCCGTGACCTTGGCCGTGGTTCCCTTGCCTATGGTCACCATGATGATGACCGCCGACACGCCGATGACGATGCCCAGCACCGTGAGAAAGGATCGGAGGGCGTTTCTGCGGATGGCCTGGAGGGCCAGGGAAAAGGCGTTGGCGATCATGAAACCTCCCCTTCCGGCCCGGCCGGGACCACGGAGCCGTCCCGGAAGCTCACGATGCGGGAGGCGAAGGCCGCCATTTCCCGTTCATGGGTCACCATGACGATGGTGATGCCCCGGGAGCGGTTGTAGTCCACCAGAAGCTCCATGATCTCGATGCTGCGGCCCGTGTCCAGGTTGCCCGTGGGCTCGTCGGCAAAGAGCACCGACGGCTCGGTGACCATGGCCCGGGCGATGGCCACCCGCTGCTGCTGGCCGCCGGAAAGCTCCCCCGGACTGTGGCGCTCCCATCCGGAAAGTCCCACAGCCGCCAGGGCCTCCCGGGCCCGCTTGCGCCTCTCGCCCCGCCGGTCCCCCCGGTAGATGAGGGGCAGCTCCACGTTTTCCAGCGCCGAGGTGCGGTTCAACAGGTTGAAACCCTGGAACACGAACCCCAGGTAGTGGCGGCGCAGCAGGGCCCGCTGGTTCCGGGTCAGCGACCCCACGTCCACGCCCGAAAACCAATAGGTGCCCTGGGTGGCGGTGTCCAGGCAGCCCAGGATGTTCATGCAGGTGGACTTGCCCGAGCCCGAGGGCCCCATGACAGCCACGAACTCCCCCTCGCGGATGGCGAGATCCACACCCCGGAGGGCGTGCACGGCCGCCTGGCCCTTTCCGTATTGCCGGCCCACCCCCTCCAGACGGATGACCGGCCCGCCCCTGGTCCCGTCCTGGTTCATGAGGGCTTTTTCACCTCTTCCACGATGAGAGGGGTTCCGGGCGCAAGGTCCCCGGAGAGCACCTGGGTGCTGTCCCCGTCCGTGACCCCCAGCCGGATCTTGACCGGGACCGGCTCGTTGTTTCTCAATATCCAGACGGTCTGGCCCTCCTCTTCCCCCTTCCGGTGGGTGGGTGTTTTCCGGGCCGCCCGGGGCCGCCGCCAGGGGAAGATCCTGCTCAGCAGATCCCCGTTTTCCTCGGTTTCCGGGGCCGGGGGCTTGTAGCGCAGGGCCCGGTTGGGCGCCAGGAGGGCGTCCGTGACCTCTTGGACCCGGATGTCCGCCGTGGCCGTCATGCCGGGCCGGAGTTTCAGGTCTTGGTTTTCCACGGAAAGGAGGGTCGCGTAGGTCACCACGCCGCTCTCGGTCTTGGCCGCGAAGCGGACCTGGGTGACCAGGGCGGAAAAGGTCTCCCCGGGGTAGGCGTCCACCGTGAAGAAGGCGGGCTGGCCCTCCCGGACCCGGCCCACATCGGCCTCGTCCACATCCACGTTGAGTTCCATCTTGGTGAGGTCCTCGGCCAGGGAGAACAGAATCGGGGCCTGGAGGGAGGCGGCCACGGTCTGGCCGGGCTCCACGGAGCGTTCCAGGACGATGCCGTCGATGGGGGAGAGGATGGTGGCCTTGGACAGATTGGTTTCGTCCACCTCCAGCCGGGCCCCGGCCTCCTCCACGGACGCCTCGGCTGCGGCCACGCCCGCGTCGGCGGCCCGCCAGACGGCCTCCTGCTGCTCGATCTCGCTCTCAGCCGGAGTCCTGCCGCCGGAAAGGCGCCGGGCCTCCTTCAGGCGGTCCAGACGCTGGCGGGCCACCAGGGCCTGGGCCCGGGCCTGGGCCCTGTTCGCCCGGGCCGAATTCACCGCCGCCCGGGACTGGGCCAGTTGGGCCGCCAGCCGGGCCGTGTCCAGGCGGGCCAGGACCTGGCCCCGGGTCACGGAGTCGTTGTAGTCCACCTCCACCGTGGCCACAGTGCCGGACACCTCCGTGCCCACCTGGACCGTGTTCAAGGGCTCCACCTGCCCCGTGGCCGTGACGGTCACCACCAGGTCCCCTCGGCGGGCCTCCATGGTTTCGTAGGTGGGCCCGGTCTCCTTGGGTGGCTGAAAATGCCGCGCCGCCGCGAGCCCGGCACCGGCCAGGACCAGCACCAGGATCACCAACAGCCACCGGCGCACCCGCCTGCCCTGGTCAAGCCCCAGGGTTTCCCGCAATTCCTTTGGATCGTTCGTCATCCCCAGCTCCCGGGTCATCCCTTTTCCACCGCAAAATCGTTCATGGGCCAGCGTCAACCATCTCCCCCTGCCAGCGCCCGGCATGGCTTAGGGACTGTTCCCAAAGTCGTCCGGGGAATGGGGAACGTTACAACGGCCCTCACCGGATTCAAAGGGCCATTCTGCCATTTTCCCCATGAAATTCTCAACAGAACAAAAAAACCGCCCTGCCCTTCCCTGCGGTGTAACCCTTTCCCGGCCCCGCGCGACCAAGGAGGCATGGGGCATGATCCGGCCCGGGCCGGAACTTCCCTTCTTGAACCAGGGGGAAAGCCGTGCGAAAGATGCCCATGCCGGGGCCATCCCATAACGTGACGGCCCCCTTGACCGGGCGGGCGCGCCGCGCCATGCGCCCGGGCCCGGGAAAGGCCTCTGCTTTGGAGCATCCCTCCCTCTTGCCGGCCGTCTCCGACCAACAGGCCGTGGAAAGGGTCCTCTCCGGCGACGTCAACGCCTTCGAGGTCCTCGTCACGCGCTACCAGGGTCTGGTGTTCAGCATCGTGGGCCGCCACCTGCCGCCCCATGCCGTGGAGGACACGGCCCAGGAGGTTTTTGTCCGGGCCTACCAGTCCCTGGCAAAGGTCCGGGAACCGGAGCGGATAAAGGGCTGGCTCTCCACCATCGCCGTGCGGGCCTGCCACGACTACTGGCGGGCCAGGTACCGGGATCGGGAGTCTCCCCTCTCCAGCCTTTCCGAGGATTCGGAAAATTGGCTGGAATCGGTGACGGCCCAACAGTCCATGGAAGAACAGGAGGAGGCCGGACGCCGCCAGGATGCCGTCCGAACCCTGGAAGAGGCCCTGGCCATCCTTTCCCCCACGGACCGGATGGTCCTGGAACTGGTCCACCTGGAGGAACGGTCCACCCGGGAGGCGGCCCGGCTTCTGGGAATCAGCGCCGTGAACGTGAGGGTACGGGCCCACCGGGCCCGGAAGCGGATGAGGGCCCTGCTGACATCAGGAGTGGAAAAGTCATGAAAAAGCGAATGGATGAAAAAGACCGGTGGCTCCCGATGATGCGGGCCGCTCACCAGGGCAAGGAAACCGCCGGGCCGCCGGACAGGTGGGCCCGGGACGTCATGAGGCGGGTCCGGACCCTGCCCGGAAAGCGGGCCTTGCCCTCCCCGGCTCTGGCCCTGGAGCGGAACTTCTGGAAAATGGCTCCCGCGGCCCTGGCCCTGGTGATGGCCTGCCTGCTGGCCCTGGCCTGGATGAATCCGGCCCGGGAAACGGACGTGATGGATCTTCTGGCCGGGGAAGCCGAGAGCATGACCCTGACCCTGGCCATGGCCGAATAGCCGGCTGTTGGGAGGCGGAAATGAAAAAGTGGAAACTGTTCGCCGGATTGGGCCTGATTTTCCTGTTGGGGGCGTCGGCCGGGGCCCTGGGAGCCGCCGTCTGGATGGATTGGGACCACCCCCGGCACCGCTTCGAAAAAAAGACCCCTGAGGAGCGGGCCCTGTACATCCTGGAAAAACTCTCCAAAAGGCTTGATCTCACCGGGGACCAGAAGCAGGCCATCGCTCCCATCGTGGAGCGGAAGGAAAGGGAAACCTGGGAACTCTACCGGTTCCACCGCCGGGCTGTCCGGGGCCTGCTGGAACAGGGATTCGTTGCTATCCAGAAGGAACTGACCCCTCCCCAGATCGAAAAACTCCTGGAGTTGCAAAGGAAGATGGAGAAACGGGACCGTAGCAGGGGACTTTTGCCCCCCGGGGAAGCCCGGGAGGAGGCGGACCCGGAATAGGCTGCCAGGGGATCTGGAGGGGACGGTGTGGCGGGGTTAGCAGGCTGTTGAAAAACGCGATCCGCAGCGTTGCAGCTCCTCGTTTTTGAACAGCCTGCTCCGAGGCTCTTTTTTCGACAGACTGTTAGGAGGACGCCGTCCCGCCGCCCCCGCCCGTCTGGGGCCTGGGACCGCGATTGCGCTTGCGGCGGGGTTTCTTCTTCGCGCCTTCGCCCTCGGCGGCAGGAGCCGGAGCCGGGGAGGGTCGGGGGCCCCGGGCCGGGGAGGAACTCCGGTCCCGGGTCCGGCTTGGGCCGCCGCGCCCGGCGCTGCGTCCGCCACCACTTCCCATGCCGCCCCGGGACCGGTCTCCGGCCGCAGGACGGGGTTTCCGCTTCACGTGCGGGGCCTTGTCCTTTACGAACCACTCCGGATCCGGACAGCCCCCTGACGGAACCTTTTCGCCCATGAGCTTTTCCATGGGCTCCAGGTGGTACACGTAATTCTCGCAGGCCAGGCTGATGGCCTTGCCCGTCTTTCCCGCCCGGGCCGTGCGGCCGATGCGGTGCACGTAGTTCTCCGGGTCCTGGGGCAGGTCGTAGTTGATGACGTGGGAGATGTCCTCCACGTGGATGCCCCGGGAGGCCACGTCCGTGGCCACCAGGATGTTGAGCGTGCCGTTGCGGAAACCCTCCATGAGTTGAAGGCGCTTCTTCTGGGGAAGGTCGCCGGTGATGCCCTCGGCTGCGAAACCGTTGCCCTGAAGCTTTTCAGCCACCCACTCCACGCCCCACTTCGTGTTCACGAAGATGAGCACCCGGCTCCATTCCTCCCGCTTCAAAAGCCCCAGGAGCATGGGGAGCTTTTCCTCCTTGCCCACATGGTACAGGATCTGTTCTACTCCCTTGACGGTCATGTCCTCCGGGGTCACGGAGATGAACTCCGGGAGGTTCATGTACTCATAGGTCAGTTCCAGGACGTTGTAGGTCATGGTGGCGGAAAAGAGCATGGTCTGGCGTTTGGAATAGTGGGGGAGCTTCTGCAGGATGTAGCGCATGTCCTTGGCAAAGCCCAGATCCAGAAGCCGGTCCGCCTCGTCGATGACCGCCTCCCGGATGCCCTCGGTCTTGAAGATCTTCTGCTTGTAGTAGTCGATGAGCCGCCCGGGAGTGCAGATGACGATCTCCGGGGCGGTTCGAAGTTTCTGGGCCTGCTTGTCGTAGTCCATGCCTCCGATGACCAGGGCCAGGGAAAAACCCGTGTGCCCGGCCAGGACCTGGGCCTCCTCGTAGATCTGGAGGGCCAACTCCCGGGTGGGGGCCACGATGAGGGCCTGGGGCACGTCCTTCACCAGGGGAGGCTCCAGAAGGAGCCGGGTGAGCAGGGGCACCAGAAAGGCGGCGGTCTTGCCCGTGCCGGTCTGGGCCTGGCCTGCCACGTCCCCGCCCCTCAGGGCTCCTGGGATGACCTCGGCCTGGATGGGGGAGCAGCATTCGTATCCTGCATCCGCCACCCCGGCCAGAATCTCCTGGGGTATTTCCAGGGAGTCGAAGCGCAGGCGGGTCAGGAACCGGGGGCGTTCCCCCCGGACCAGGGCCGGCGTGGAGGGTTCCTCTTCCATTTCCCTTTCGGTATCAGCGTCTGTTTCTTTCACTCGTTCCTGTTCCTTTGGGGTTTGGGAAGCGCTCCGGGGCCGGATAATGGGAGATGCCCGGCCCGGGGCCCGCTTGGGGTATGCGATCCTAAAATCTAGATTATACAAGAAATCCATTTTTATTGCAACCGCTTCCTCGAACCGGCGGCCCAAAAGGCCCGGATCTTGACCCGCCGGGCCCGGACGTTTACCATCCCACCATGCCCGGACCATTCAAAAGGCCCCGCCCGGGGCCCAGGCGAACGCCATGATCCGCACAATCCTAGTCCTGCTCCTGCCCGCCCTTCTCCTGGCCTGCCCCTTCATGGCCCGGGGGGAATGGACCCCGGTCCTGCCCGGCCTGGAGGTGGGGGAATTCCCCCCGCCGGAAAACAGCCCGGGAGCCGGAAAAAAAACCGTGGTGGTGGCCCGGGTGGACCCGTCCAGGCTCTCCCTGGCCCTCCATTTCGCCTCCAGCCCGGGCCAGGCCACGGCCACGGTGCGCCAGTGGGTCCGGGACAAGGGGCTCCTGGTGGGCATCAACGCCAGCATGTACCTTCCGGACGGCAAAAAAAGCACCGGGTACCTGGCTTCCGGGGACCAGGTGAACAACGCCAGGGTGAACCGGCGGTTCGGGGCCTTCCTGGTGTTCGATCCCGCCGGGGAAGGCGATCTGCCCCCGGCCCGGATCCTGGACCGGGAGGCTGACGACTGGCGCGGCCTCATGCCCCGCTATGGCAGCGTGGCCCAGAACTTCCGCATGATCGAGGCCGACGGATCCATCGCCTGGAAGCCCGACAGGGAGAGCCACTCCGTGGCCTGCGTGGCCCAGGACGCAAACGGCCAACTGCTCTTCATCCACAGCCAGTCCGCCTACACGGTCCACGATTTCACCCAAACCCTCCTGGCCCTGCCCCTTTCCATTTCCCGGGCCATGTACGTGGAGGGGGGCTTTCAGGCATCCCTGGTGGTGGATGCTCCCGGGTTCTTCCTGGAGGTTTCGGGCTTCTCCCGCTGCCCGGGCCCCAACCCGCTCCCCTGCCCCGCCTGGCCCGTGCCCAACGTGCTGGGGGTGAGGAGATGAGCCGGGGCCGGAAATGGATAGCCCACTGGAATCCCTAAAAATATTTGACATCAACTTGCCGCTGCTCTATTTTTGTCTATCTGTTGACTAGCAGGACAACGCCGGGACGGTTCGTCCGGCGCTCGGAAACCGGCAAGGAAAGGGAATACTCATGTTCCTGGAGACCTCCAGCGAGGAAACCTACGAGGACGGCCAGATCATCTTCGAGGAAGGAAAATCCGGCGACTGGATCTACCTGGTGGAGGAAGGCGCGGTGGAGCTTTCCAAGATCGTGGACGGGAAGAAAGTGGTGGTGGAGGTGGTGCGCCAGGGGGAGGTCTTCGGCGAAATGGCATTCCTGGCCCGCATCCCCCGGACTGCCACGGCCCGGGCCCTGGGCAGAAGCACCCTGGGCATCATGGACCGCATATACTTAGACGACCAGTACAGCCGCTTGTCCGAGAGCTTCCAGATGATCATCAAGAGCCTGGCCGTCCGTCTGAAGAAGACCACGGACTCCCTGGTGGGCGTACCCGTGGTGCGCAGGGAAAGGCGCACCATGAAATGCCTCTCCCTCTCCTTCAAGGACAAGAACGCCCTTATCCGCTCCTACTCCCACAACGTCAGCACCTCGGGCCTCTTCATCAAGACCGCCAAACCCCTGCCCCGGGGCGAGGAGTTCATCATCCAACTCGAACTCCCCAACGGGATGGGCTCGGTGCGCTGCCGCAGCCAGGTGGCCTGGGTCCGCACGGAAACCAACGACCCTGTGGCCCAGCCCATGGGTATGGGCGTGAAATTTTTGGATCTTTCCAAGGAGGATCAGGGCTTGTTGCAAGCCGCCATGGCATAGTCTATACTTCTTTCTTTTGCCGGTTCCCGGGACCGTTCCCGTTCCTCCAACAACTGTGAGAACATGGCCGCGCCAACCCAGCGATCCCTGCGCCTTTTTTGTGCCGCCGCAACGCTTCTGGCCCTTGCCGCCACGGCCCTGGCGTTTTCGCCCCCGGCACGGGCGGAGATATACCGGTGGGTGGATGAAAAAGGCGTTATCCATTTCTCCGACGCCCCCCTCCACGCGGGCTACCGGGCCATGACCTGGAGCAAGAAGAAACAGACCCCCGCAGCCATCCATCCCAGCCTTTACGATCATCTCATCCTGACTGCCGCGGATGACCACGGCCTGGAATTCACCCTGGTGAAAGCCCTGATCCGGGTGGAATCCAGCTTCAATGCCCGGGCCGTATCCCCGTCCGGGGCCCAGGGGCTCATGCAGCTCATGCCGGAATCCTGCGCGGACCTTGGGGTCACCGACCCCTTTGACCCGCGCCAGAACATCCAGGGCGGCTGCATGTACCTGAAAAGCCTCCTGGACCGCTTCGACAACGACATCCCCATGGCCCTGGCCGCCTACAACGCGGGCCCCGGGGCCGTGGAGCGCCACAAGGCCATTCCGCCCTTCCCCGAGACCCAGGCCTTTGTGAAACGCGTCCTGAAAATCCACGCCCAGCTTTCCAGCCGGGCCGCCGCAACCTCGTCCCTGCGCTGATCCGGGCCGTTTTCCCTTCATGAGCCGACACCTTCCGGATCCCCCCCCCCTGCCCCCGAAGATTTCCCTACTCCTGGGCCAGGCCCTGTGCCGCGACCGCTGGGCCGTGGAACGGGAGCTATCCCGCAAAAGTCGCCGCAGGGGGCCGGACAAGGCCCTGGAAAACGCCGCCCTGCGACTCACGGCCTCGGCGGTCAAAAGGGAACGCCGGGCGGAAAACGCCCCCCGGCTCCTCTATCCCGAAGACCTCCCCATCCTGGGAAAAAAGGAGGAGATCGTTTCCGCCATCCGGGAAAACCCCGTGGTGGTGGTCACCGGGGAAACAGGCTCGGGCAAGAGCACCCAGTTGCCCAAGATGTGCCTGGAGGCGGGCCGGGGCATAGCTGGAATCATCGGCGTGACCCAGCCCCGGCGCATCGCGGCCATCACCGTGGCCGGCCGCATCGCCGAAGAGCTTTCCGAGCCTGTGGGCCAGAGCATCGGGTACCGCATCCGGTTCGCGGAAAAAGGCACCCGGGGCCGGATTCCCTACGTGAAGATCATGACGGACGGGATTCTCCTGAACGAGATCCAGTCCGACCCCTTCCTCTCCCAGTACGACACCCTCATCGTGGACGAGGCCCACGAGCGGAGCTTGAACATCGACTTCGTCCTGGGCATCCTCCGGCGTCTGGTGTCCCTCCGGGACGACCTCAAGGTCATCATCACCTCCGCCACCCTGGAGACGGAAAAATTCTCCAAGGCCTTTGGCAACGCCCCCATCATCGAGGTCTCGGGCCGGACCTGGCCCGTGGAGGTCCGGTACGAGCCTCCGGAAGCCGGGGACGATGAGGGGGAAGGCAACTACGTGGAAGAGGCGGTCCGGGCCGTGGAGCGCATCTTCGCCCGCCGCGGCGGTTTTGCGCTTCAAGACGACATCCTGGTTTTCATGCCCACGGAGAACGACATCCTGGAGACCCGGGAGCTATTGAACGGCCGGGGCTGGCCCGACACCGAGGTCCTGCCCCTCTACGCCCGCCTCTCAGCCCCGGAGCAGGCCCGGGTTTTTTCATCCCACACCGGCCGGAGGATCATCGTGGCCACCAACGTGGCCGAAACCTCGGTGACCCTGCCGGGCATCCGCTACGTGGTGGATACGGGCCTGGCCCGCATCTCCCGGTACAGCCCCCGGACCCGCACCACCAGCATCCCCATTTCCCGCATCAGCCGGTCCTCGGCGGACCAGCGCAAGGGCCGGGCCGGCCGGGTGGCCCCGGGGGTGTGCATCCGGCTGTACGATGACGAGGAATTCCTCGCCCGGCCCGAGTTCACGCCGCCGGAGATCCTGCGGTCCAACCTGGCCGAGGTGGTGTTGCGCATGATGGCATCGAGCCTGGGGGACCCGGCCCGGTTCCCCTTTGTGGACCCGCCTATGGCCAAAAGCCTCCAGGATGCCTACACCGTGCTCCAGGAACTCGGGGCCGTGGCCGTAGCCCCGGGGCCGTGGAAAAAGGCCGGGCACCGGGGGCTCGCCCTCACGGACCGGGGCCGGGTCATGGCCCGGCTTCCCGTGGACCCCCGCCTTTCCCGCATCCTGCTCCAGGCCCGGGAGGAGGGCTGCCTGGCCCCGGCCCTGGTGGTGGTTTCCGCCCTGTCCATCGTGGACCCCCGCCGCCGCCCGGCGGATTCCGAGGCCGAAGCGGACCGGGCCCGGAAAACCTTCGAAGACCCCCGCTCCGACTTCCTCACCCTGGTGAACCTGTGGAACGCCTGGACCGGCCTGGACGCCAAGGGGGCGTCGGGGGGCCAAAAGCGCAAATTCTGCAAGGAAAATTTTCTGTCTTTCGGCCGTATGCGGGAGTGGCGGGACGTGTACCAGCAGATCCGGAACATCCTGACCGAGGAGTCGGCCGGGGAGATTCCGCCACCGGGCCCCGTGGACCCGGGTCCCTACCCGGCGCTCCACCGGGCCGTGCTGGCGGGCTACCTGTCCAACGTGGCCCTGGTGAAGGAAAAGAACCTCTATCTGGCCGCCCGGGGCCGGGAGGTCATGCTCTTTCCCGGCTCCGCCCTGTTCGGCCGGGGCGGGCGCTACGTGGTGGCTGCGGAGATGGTCCAGACCTCCCGGCTCTTTGCCCGCACCGCCGCCGTGGTGGAGCCGGGGTGGATCGAGGAGATGGCCGGGGACCTGTGCAAACGGACGTACACCACCCCCCGGTGGGACAGGAAACGGGGCGAGGTGAAGGCCGATGAACGGGTGACCCTCTACGGCCTCCCCCTGGCCGAGGGCCGACAGGTGAGCTTCGGCAGGATCCATCCCGAAGAGGCCAGCCGCGTCTTCATCGCCGAGGCCCTTCTGGAGCACGACCTCCCGGGCAAGTGGCCCTTTCTGGAGCACAACCAAAAGATGGTGACCCGGGTCCGGGACATGGAGGAGCGCCTCCGCCGCCGGGACCTGGCCGCCGACGACGCCCGCCTGGCCGAATGGTATGAAGGCCGCCTGGAGAACGCCTTCTCCGTCCCGACCTTGAGGGCCCTCATCAAAAAACAGGGCACGGACGCCTTCCTGCGCCTTTCTGAAACCGACGTCCTGGAAAAAATCCCCGAGGCTTCCGAACTGGCCCTGTTCCCCAAAAAGGCCCGGGCAGGCGGGGAGACCTTTTCCTGCGCCTACCAATTCGCCCCCGGGGACCCGGCGGACGGGGCCACGGTCCGGGTCCCGGCGGCCCTGGCCAGTGTGGTGGACCCCGGAGATCTGGCCCGGGCCGTGCAAGGGGTCCTGAGGGCCCGGGTGGAGGCCATGGTCCGGGGGTTGCCCAAGACCTTTCGCAAGAGCCTGGTGCCAGCGGCCGAGAAGGCCCGGGTCCTCTTCCAGGAGGTGAGCAAGGGCAGGGGCTCCCTGGCGGCGGATCTCTCGGCTGCAGCCCGGCGGCGGTTCTCGGTGGATATCCCTCCATCAGCCTGGCCGGACCCGGACCTGCCCGACCACCTGAAGCTCCGGGTCGCTCTCCTGGATGCCACGGGCCGGGAGGTGGCCGCAGGCAGGGACCTGCCCGA
>JAHJUF010000027.1 GCA_018829095.1 Pseudomonadota bacterium
AACAAGCCGCCCATCCACGACCCGCCCCGGGGCTTCGTGGAGGTGAACGAAGCCGTCCTGAACGCGGCCGTGTCCCCCCATTTCACCCTGGGCAACTTTTTGTGCAAGGCGAACCAGTGCTCCACCAGCCGGTACATGGTGCTCAGGGAAAGGCTGCTGCTCAAGCTGGAGCGGGTCCTGGAAGAGATGAACGCCCGGGGTCACCGGGCCTCCACCTTCCAGATCATGAGCGGATACCGGACCCCGGAATACAACTCCGGCCTGGGCAACGCCCGGTACAGCCGCCACCAGTACGGCGGGGCCGCGGACATCTACGTGGATGAAAACCCGGCGGACGGGGTTATGGACGACCTGAACGGGGACGGGGTGTCGGACCTGGGCGACGCGGCGGTGCTCTACGGGATCGTGGACAGCCTGGACGGCGAGGACGGCAACGGGGACCTGGTGGGAGGCCTGGCCCGGTACCCGGAAAACGAGTTCCACGGCCCCTTCGTCCACGTGGACGTCCGGGGCCACCGGGCCCGGTGGGGGGATTAGGAAGCTGGTTTTGCGGGGGTGACGGCCTTTGGAACGGTTGTCAAAAGTCCTGCCGCTTTCGATGGAAACCTGGCTTCAAGACGTCACCCCGGCGAAGGCCGGGGTCCAGGAATGGCCCTTGGAAATACTGGATTCCGGCCTTCGCCGGAATGACGGATGGAGAGCCGCCGAACTTCGCTTGCCCTCTCAATCGGACAGACAACCGCTGCAGCCGGTTTCCAAGCCAGGGCCGCCATCCGGCAAGCCAAACCACCGGGCCTCTCACCTTATCTCGGTCACACCGCCTCCCCTCCCCCGATGCACGCCAGGGTCGCTTCCACGTCCGAAAAATCCACATCATCCTCGCCCTGATTGTCAAAGGGGTTTTCCAGGTCGTCCTGGATGTTGTCCAGGCTCACCAGGACCACGCTGTACAGGGCGGCCACGAGATACCCCAGAAAGGGGTAGGCCTCGGCGGCCAGCAGGGCGAAGTAGGGGCCGTAGAGCACGGGGAAGGTGTTCAAAAACACCCGGCTGTAAGCCCGGAGCGGTTTGGGCGTGCGGTAGCGGAGGATGTTCCGCATACGCTCGAACTCCAGGATCATGGCCCGGGAGTACTGATTTATGCGGCAGATCTCGCCGCTGGTGACGCCCCTTTTCCGCAGGTTTTCGTTGGCCCGGGACAGCCGGGAGAAGTGTTCATAAACCGGTGCCGGGCTGTCCCCCCGGTCCTCGCCGTCCTGATGAAAATGGGCTTTCACCGCCGCGAAGAGGCCGTGAAAAACCCGGTTGATCTCCTCGGGGCAGGCCCCGGAGTTTTCCGGCGCCCAGTCCCGGTGGGCGTAGAACACGGCCACGGCGTGGGCCTTGAAGGAGGCCAGGTATTTCAGGGCCTCCTCCCGGCGCTTGTAGGCGGAGTTGATGGAGAACACGATGGGGAAGATGATGGCGATGCCGATGAGCCCGGTGGGCATGTCCGCCTCCAGGCCCAGCCGCCGGGCCCCCCAGGTGGAGACCAGGGCCAGGGCCAGGACCGCCGCCGTCTGCAGATTCACGACTCCCCAAAAGGACCGGATGGTTCCCACTTGTCTTTCCCTTCCACCGGACCCGCACGGGCCCGGCCCACTTCTTCCAGATTGCCTGGATCAAAAAAACCACGGATTACGCGGATGGGCCAGGTCCTTTTCCCGGCAGCCCAGAACCCCTTGGAAACAAGGAATTCAACCTACAAACGCCCGGGGCCGGGGTCAAGCCTTTTGACCGGGACCCCGGGCCGGACAAAGCGCTGCTCCCGGATCAGGTTGCCCCATTGCCGGGCCTCGTGCTCTTCGGCCAGGGCGAATCCAAAGGACTCGTAGAGCCTCCGGGCCGGGTCCAGGCCCGCGAAGGTCCACAGGAAGAGGCTTTCGTGACCCGCGTTTTGGGAGAACTCCACGGCCCGGGAAAGGAGCCTGCGCCCCAGTCCCCGGCCCTGGAAGGCGGGGTCCACGATGAACCACCGCAGGCGCGCCCCTTGCTCCTGTCCTCCGTCCACGGCCACGGACCCCAGGAACCGCCCCGCCGGGTCCCGGGCCGCCCAGAATCCGTCCCAGGGGGCCATGGAAGCCAGGAACCGGGAAAGCTCGGTCCCCACCTGGGTCTCGAAGGAAAGGTCGAAACCCCAGTGCTCGTGGTAGTACACGGCGTGGAGCCGGGTGACCTCCCCCGCCACGCCGGGGTAATAGCCGGTGATGTTCACGTTCTCCATGGGGCTTCCTGTTGGCGGCCGGTCCCCTGGATCAGGATCTGCCGAGGGCGGGTCCGGCCTTTTTGGGGTTGGTGGAAAAAAGGATGAAGCTGCAACAAGTCCTGAAACCACTCTCAACCGTCACCCCGGCGAAGGCCGGGGTCCAGTTTTTTTCCATAGGTTACAAAGACCCTGGATCCCGGCCTTCGCCGGGATGACGACTTGTTGCAGGGCCATCGAAGAGAAAAAGCTAAACAAAAAAAGAAATCCCCCCTGCCCCCCTTTTTCAAAGGGGGGGGAAAAACCTTGCCGGGGCTTTTCGGCGGCCCGGGGTGTTGGGGAATGGGGGGAACCCGGCCTGGGGCGGAATTGTACCCCTTCCCGGCCCGGGAATCCATTCCCGGGCCTCTGCGGGGGATTTTTCCCGGAAAATGTGGTAGGAAACGGGAGGTGTCCGGCCGGGTTTGACGGCCGGGCCTTTCTCCTTTATGGAAATACGGGCCGGCCCGGGGGGCCGGAACAACCCGAGGGAAGGGAGCGGCGCCCATGATTCGGATCTGCGTCCTGGACGGCCAGGGCGGGGGCATCGGCTCGGCGGTCATCAAGCGGCTGAAGGAGGCCTACGGCGAGACGGTGACCCTCATCGCCCTGGGCACCAACGCCATCGCCACGGCCCAGATGTTGAAGGCCCGGGCCAACAAGGGCGCCAGCGGAGAGAACGCCATCGTCCGCACCGTCGCCCAGGCGGATTACATCATCGGCCCCATCTCCATCGTCCTGGCCCACTCCATGATGGGGGAGGTGACGCCCCGCATGGCCGAGGCCGTGGCCGCCAGTCCGGCAAAAAAGCTCCTCCTTCCCCTGTCCCAGGAGAACGTGAAGATCGTGGGCATGCCCCACGTTCCCCTGCCCCAACTGGTGGAGAACCTTTTGGAGGACTTCCTGCCCCCCCGCGCCGGGACCGGGAGCCCTGAAAAATCATCTTTCTGACCCGGAGGATAGACCCCCATGTGTGAAGCCAACGCCTATCTCGTGGACAACGGAAACGAAGAACTGGTCATGGAGGCCGTGGACACGGTGAGCCCGGAAAAGGACGGCGTCCTTCTGACCAGCATCTTCGGGGACCAGAAGTTCTTCAAAGCCACCATCCAGGCCCTGTCCCTGGTGGACCACAAGGTGTACCTGAAATCGGTGGAATAGCGCCCGTGGCATGAAGATCCTCCTGGCGAAAACAGCCGGATTCTGCATGGGGGTGCGGCGGGCGGTGGAAATGGCCCTGGACACGGCCAACCGCGCCACCGGCCCCGTGTACACTTACGGCCCCCTGATCCACAACCCCCAGGTCCTTGCCGTGCTGGCCGAAAAAGGCGTGGAGGTCCTTGAGGAGATCCCCGCCCAGGGCCGGGGCACGGTCATCATCCGGGCCCACGGCGTGGCCCCCGGGGACCGAAGCCTCCTGGAGGCCGCCGGGTTCACGGTGGTGGACGCCACCTGTCCCCGGGTGGTGAAGGTCCAGAGCCTGATCCGCCGGTACGTGGACCAGGGCTACGGCGTGGTCATCGCCGGAGACCCGGACCACCCCGAGGTGCGGGGGCTTCTGGCCCACGCGGGCCCAACGGGCCGGGTGGCGGCTTCGGCCGGGGAGGTGGACGGCCAGGACCTGCCCTCGCCGGTCCTGGTGGTGGCCCAGACCACCCAGGACGCGGAAACCTTCCAGGCCGTGGTGGAGGCGGTGAAGGACCGGCTCGGCGAGGAAAATGTCCAGGTGTTCAACACCATCTGCGACTCCACGTCCCGCCGCCAGACCGAGGCTGCGGAACTGGCCGCAGCGGCTGACGCCGTGGTGGTGGTGGGAGGAAGCCAGTCGGGCAACACCCGGCGACTGGCGGGCATCGCGAAAAAGACCGGCAAGCCCGTTTTCCAGGTGGAAACCGAGACGGAGCTGGACCCGGCGGTCTTCGCCGAAATCCGCACCGTGGCCCTGACCGCCGGAGCCTCCACGCCCCACTGGCTCATCCGCCGGGTGCACCGGGCCCTGGCCGAGCCCGGCAAGAGCGCCCGGCCCGGGCTGTCCGGGCGGCTCCTCCGGGCCCTGTTCCTCACCAACCTGCTCCTGGCCCTGGGGGCCGCGTCCATGTGCCTGGCCGCCGTGTTCCTCATGGGGCTCGCCCCGTCCCTGCTCCTCCCGGCGGCCGCCGCCGGCTACATCCTGTCCATGCACATCCTGAACAACTTCATCGGCAGAAACGCCTTCCGCTACAACGACCCCGAGCGCGCCCGGTTTTACGAACGGCACCGGAGCCTGCTCCTGGCCCTGGCCGGGGGGGGCATCGCCCTGTGCCTCTTCGCCGGGGCGGCCGCCGGCATCGGGGCCCTGGTCCTGTATGCGGCTATGACGGTCATCGGGCTTTCGTACAACGTGCCCCTGCGACAGTCCGAGCGGGGCCTCATGGCCAAATACCCCCGCATCCGCTCCCTGCCCGGGTCCAAAACCCTGGTGGTGTCCCTGGGCTGGGCCATTGCCTGCGCCCTGGGCCCGGCGGCGGTCCTGGAGGCCTCCTTCGGCCCGGCGCTCGTGGCCGCAGCCTGGGTGTTCTGCCTGCTTTTTGCGCGCACGGCCTTCTTCGACGTCCTGGACGTCCAGGTGGACCGCATGGTGGGCCAGGAGACCGCCGCCACCTGGCTAGGAGCGGGCCGGACGCTCATCCTGTGCCGCTGGCTCCTGGCCGGGGCCACGGCGGCCGCCAGCCTCCTGGCCTGGTCCGTGGGCGGGGGGGCCTGGCTTTTGGTACTGGTGTCCGGGGCCCCGGCGGTCATCCTGGTCCTCCACGGCCGGGGCCTGCTCCATGCTGGCTGGATGCTGGAGGTGGTCATGGACGCCAACTTCTTCCTGGCCGGGCTTTTGGCCCTGGCCGGCAGGGTGGCGTCTTGAAAAGGGAGGAATGGGCCGCGCTGGTCCTGGTGGCCACGGCTTTTTTCCTCCGGGCGTGGTACTTCCGGTCCGGGGGCCTGCTGCCGGACGAGGCCCTGTACCTGCACCTGGGCCGGAACCTCGCGGAAAATCCCCTGGCCCTGCGCACGGAAACCAACGAGATCTTCTGGAAGAATCCGCCGCTTTTCCCCTACCTTCTGGCCGCCCTCTTCAAGTTGTTCGGCGGGGCGTCCATGGCCCTGGCCCGGCTGGCCACGGCGACCCTGGGGGCCGCCACGGCGGGGCTCGTGTTCCTCCTGGGCCGGAGGCTCTATGGCGCGGCCCCGGGGCTTTTGGCGGCGGCGCTCCTGTGCGTGAACCCCCTCCACGGGTCCACGTCCACCCGTATCCTCACCGACGTGCCCCTGACCTTTTTCGTGACGCTCGCCCTTTGGCTCCTGATTTCCGGACGGAAGAAAACCTTCTGGGCGGCCGCGTTGGCCGCCGTGGCCGCCAAGTACCCGGCCGCGCCTCTGGCCGTGGTGCCCCTGGTCAGCCGGGAGCGGATCGCGGCCCGGCCCCGGCTGTATGGGGGCCTGTACGCAGCCGGGGTCCTGGCCGCCCTGGCCCTGGCCCTGGCGGGCCCCGGCCCGCCCGGAGCCCATGCCCCCTGGCTTCAATACCTCCTGTCCGCGTTCCGCATGCCCAACCCCTTGGAAATGGCCCGGGAGGCGGGTTTCTTTTTGGGGTGGATCGTGGTGGCGTTTTTCGTTGTGGGCCTGGCCCGGGCCGCCAGGGAACGGGACGTGAACCCGGTCACGGCCTGGCTGATCCTCTTCGGCACGGCCCGCATCTTTTTGCCCTGGCTCGCCTTCCGCACCTCCCGCTACTCCCTGCCCCTGTACCCGGCCCTGCTGATCCTGGCCGGATGGGGGGCCTGGACCCTGTGGGATGTGGCGAAAATGCGCCTGTCCGGCACGGCCCGCCGGGCGGCAGCCACGGGGCTCGCAATCCTTTTCGCCCTGGCCCTGGGGCTTTCCCTGGAGCGGGACCTGCGCCTGTCCGGGAACATGGACCGCACCTTCACGGGCTTCGAAGCGGCGGAAGGCTTCTTCTCCCGGGTCCCCCCGGGCCGCGTCGTGCTCACGGCCAGCCCCCGGCAGATCAGGTTCTTCGCCCCGGGCCAGCGGGTGGTGGACCTTCCCGGAAATCTCGCCCGGGAAGAGGCCCGGGACCTGGTGGACAGGGAGGGCGTGGACTTCGTGTGCGTGGACGGCTGGTCCCCCCACCAGCCGGACTGGGCGCCGGCCTTCTTCGTGCCCGCAAACGGCTTCGTCCCCGTGCTCCAGACCCCCCGGCTCCGGATTCTGGCCGTGCGCCGGCCCCCGGGATGACCGGGACGGCAAACAGACGGAAAACCCCGAAGGACGCGCCCCTGGGTGCGGAAAAAGCCTTTATCCCGAGCGGTCCGCAAGGTATCCTGGCCCCCATGAAACCCGCTGCCGTCCTATTCTTTCTTGCCTCCTTCCTCCTGATCCTGGCCCCGGCCACCCCGGCGCGGTGCCAGAACCCCGCCCCGGTGGTGGGCAAGGTCCGGCTGGAGGGCCTGGACGCCGTCCCGGAAAAACGGGCCCGCCAGGTCCTGTCCCTCCGGGCCGCATCCCGGAAGCCCTGGGTCAGGCGCCAGGCCTTTGACCCGGACCTGGTGGAGGCCGACACCCAGAAGCTGAACGAACTCCTGAAATCCGAGGGGTTTTTTTCCGGCTCGGCCCGGTCCGAAATCGTCCACCGGAACCACGGCCGGACCGTGGACGTGACCTTTCATGTGGAGGACGGCCCGGCCACCCTGATCTCCGGGGCGTATCTCCTGGGCACGGACAAGCTGTCCCCGGAAATGCTGAGCCGCCTGAAAAAGGTTCTCGGCCTCGAGGCCGGGGACCGGTTCCGGGCTGAACCCTACACCCGGGCCAAGCGGGACCTGCTCCTGATCCTCCGGGACGGCGGATACGCCACGGCCAGGGTGGACGGGGATGTCCTGGTGGACCGGGAACGCCGGGAGGCCGAGGTCCGCCTCACCCTTTCCCCGGGCCGGTGGATGACCTTCGGCGAGGTGGACATAGCGGGCCTGGACCGGACCGACCCCCGGGTGATCCGCTCCCGCCTGCTGTTTTCCCCGGGAGACCCTTACAGCCTGGCCCGGGCCCTGGAAAGCCAGCGCAACCTCTTTTCCCTGGGATTCCTCTCCACCGTGACCGTGGAGCCCCGGGTGGCCCCGGAAGAGGTCACGGACAACATCGTGCCCATGGAGGTTTCCGGGGGCTACCGCCAGCCCCGGCGCGTCCGGATGGGGCTGGGCTACGGCTCCGAGGACCGGTTCCGGGTCCAGGCGTCCTGGATGCACCGGCACATCGGCCGCATGGCCCGGCAACTGGAGCTTTCCGCCAAAACATCCTCCATCGTCCAGCGGGTGGAGGCCCGGATGCTCTGGCCCTGGTTCCGGGCCGACCACCAGGAGCTCACGGACGATTTCGCCCTTTCCAGGGACGAAAACGTGACCTACACGGACCGCACCATCAGCAACCGGGTCCAGGTGCACCGGGCCCTGGGGCCCTTCATCCACCTGCGGCCGGGCCATCTTTTCGAAATGCACCGCCTGGAGGAGGTCTCCCTGGACCAGCGCAAGGAGCTGGGGGCCGAGGGAGAGGAATACTACCTGTCCGCCATCCAGCTCCAGATGGACCAGGACCGGCGCAGGCCCGGGGAAAACCCCCGCCAGGGCAGCCTGGTTTCCCTGGGGGCGGGCTATGCCTCCAGGGCCACCGGATCGTCGGTCCAGTATTTCCGGATCACGGGCGAGCTGCGCCAGCTGCTCCCCCTCACCGATTCCGTGACCCTGGCCGCCCGGGGGCTCTACACCACCATCCAGCCCACGGAGGAGACGGACCGCATCCCCATCTTCAAGCGCCTGTTCTCCGGCGGCGGGTCCAGCGTCCGGGGATACGCCTACCAGCGCCTGGGCCCCCTGGACGCCGGGGGAGGCCCCCAGGGGGGCGAGTCCATGGCCGAGGCATCCCTGGAACTCCGGTTCCCCCTGTACAAGGAACTGGGCGGCGTGGTGTTTTCGGACGCGGGCATGGTGCTCCCGGACCCCTTCTCCTTCCGGGGCCGGGAGATCCGGGCCACGGCCGGGGCCGGCCTGCGATATAACACGCCTGTGGGCCCCCTGAGGGTGGACCTGGGGTTCAAGCTGAACCCCGCCACCGACAATGAGGACGAGTACCAGTTGCACCTGTCCATCGGCCAGGCCTTCTGACAGGCCGGGGGTCTGGGCGGGGATTTTCCGAAAATTGGTTCATCCGGTTTTTCGGGAACCTGGCTCAAATCCGAGCAAGGACTTGAAGGAGGAGAGGCACGTTGCCTGTCCCCGGGTTTTTCAGGCAGGCGCGGCATTCTCACCCTGGCTCCTGGCAAAGGGCGGATGAGCCAAAAAAAGAGAAAAAGCCAAACAAAAAAAGAAATCCCCCCTATCCCCCCTTTTTCAAAGGGGGGGACCGCTTTCAAAAGGGGGTTGGGGATTGAGTTCAAGGGCCAAGGATGATGAGTTCGTAAAAAGCCCAAAAACCATCCGAACCTTCATTCCGGCGAAGGCCGGAATCCAGCGATTTCAAGGTGTTATAAAAAGCCTGGATCCCGGCCTTCGCCGGGATGACGGCTTTTTACGAATCCATCAAGGATGGGGTTCCCTTGCCCCGGTTGCCTTATGGGTCGTCAGTTGACCCCGGACCAGTGAGCCCATGAAAAACCCGGCAAGAAAATTCCTCCTTTACCCCCTGGCGGGCCTGGTCCTCCTGGTTCTTCTGCTTCTATCCACTTGGGCGGCCCTGCCGTGGGTGGTGGACTCGGACTGGGCCCAGGGGCGCATCCGCCTGCTGGTGGAGGAAAAGGTGGAGCCTGCCGCCGGGTTTTCCCTGAGGTTTGACCGGCTGCGCATGGACCGCCTGACCCGGCTGACCGTGGAGGGCCTGGCCCTGTCCGGGGATGGCGGGGAATTCCTATCCGTTGCAAGCGTTTCCACCGGCCCGCTCATCCCGGGCATCCTGGACGTCCCCCTGGATTTGGGGGAAGTGGTCCTGGAGGGACTTTCCGTCACGCTATCCAGAAACGCCTCCGGGGCCTGGAACCTGCCCACGGGCCGGGACCGGGGGGCGGGCCAGCCGTCCGGGAAAGACTCCGGCCCCTTGACCCTCCCGGTGACCGCCCGGGTCCGGGCCGGGGACGGGAAGCTCCTGGCCCGCCTGGAACCTGTGGGGGAAAAACCCGGGCTCCACGAGGACGGGACCTTTTCCTTTTCGGCCCGGCTCCTTCCGGACCGGGTTGAGGTGGAACGGTTCGCAGCCTCCCTGGCCGGGCTCTCCCTGGAGCTGGACCAAGCCATGGCAGCCTTTTCCGGCGATGCCCTGGCCGGGATTGTGAAGGCCCGGGCAGAAAGCCTCGCCTCCCTGGCGGCCCTGGTTTCCGGGCTGCCTCCCCTGGCGGACCTGGCGGTGGAAGCAAAAATGTCGGGCTCCGTGTCCGCGCCCCAGGCCGGGTTTTCCCTTTCCGCAGCCCCGGGCCAGTCGGTTGAGGGCACGATCCGGGCGGGCCTGGCCGCATCCCCGCCCACGGCCAGCCTGTCGGCCCGGTTCGTGAACCTCGCCACCGCGTCCTTCTCCCCCCTCACGGCCACGGTTTCCGGCGCGGCCACGGCCCTGGCCGAGGGGGACTCCCTTTCCCGGGCTTCCCTCTCCCTGGCCCTGTTCCTGGACCGGTCCGTGATCCGGGGCGTCCGGGTGGAGGAAGGCTCCCTGGAGGCCCGGGTGGAGGACCTGGTCCTGGTGGAGTCCCGGGCAGGGGCCAAAACCCCCGGGGGCGCCTTCGCCCTCACGGCCTCCGGCAGCCTGGCCGGGCTTCTTGCCCGGTCCCAGGCCGCTTCCCTTTCCCTGGTCCTGGAGGCCCGGGACCTGGACCCCACGGCCTGGGGGGGGCCGGAAGAGGCCGCCGGGAGCCTGGAGGTCCGGGTCACGGCCCAGGGTGACAAGCCCGCCGGCCAGCCCCTGGCCCGGGCCTCGGCCACGGGCCGGGCCGAGTTCTCCGGGGCGGCCGGACGGTTTTCCGTCCGGGACGGGGGGTTCGGCTTCTCCGCCGGTCCCGGGGGCCTGGAGGTCTGGGACGGCCGCCTGGCCTGGCAGGACGGGACCCTGGCCTTCTCCGGCCGCCGGGAGCCGGGTGGGGACCTCCTGGTCAACGCAGCGCCGGACATCCGGGACCTCGCAAGCCTCACAGGCCTGTTTCTGACCCCGCCTGTCCAGGGCGTACTTTCGGGCCAGGTCATGGCCCAGGGGCCGCCCCTGGCTCCCCGGGTTTTCGGCCAGCTTTCGGGCTCC
Organism: Pseudomonadota bacterium; assembly: GCA_018829095.1. Classification (GTDB taxonomy): domain Bacteria; phylum Desulfobacterota; class Desulfobacteria; order Desulfobacterales; family Desulfatibacillaceae; genus JAHJUF01. The sequence continues at coordinate 10,577 of JAHJUF010000027.1, forward strand.
GGCCTCATCTGGAAGGATTTCGCAGCCCGGGACATCTCCCTGAACATGGACGGGGACCTTGGGGCCCGATCCGGTGCCCTGGAGGTTTCCGCCTCCCATGTCCGGGCCGGGGGCGCGCGTCTGGCGTCGGTCCGGGCCTCGGTTTCCGGGGACGGCGCCCGGGCGGACTTTCACCTGGCCCTGGAGAGCGAGATCAGCGGCCTCTCCCTGGCCGTCAGTGGCGAAATCCTGGGCCTGGACCGGGACATCCGGGACATCCGGGCCGAACAC
>JAHJUF010000028.1 GCA_018829095.1 Pseudomonadota bacterium
GGACGAGCTCACCCGCCTGGTTCGGGAGGTCACTGGCAAAAGCCCCTCGGGCGTTTTGGGCATCGGCGGCGGGTCGGTCATGGATCTGGCCAAGGCCGTGGCCGTGATGCTGAACAACCCGGGTTCCTCGGCGGATTACCAGGGCTGGGATCTGGTTAAAAACCCCTCGGTGTGGCACGCGGGCATCCCGACGCTTTCCGGCACCGGCGCGGAGGTTTCCCGGACCACGGTCCTCACCGGCCCGGTGAAGAAGCTGGGCATCAACTCGGATTATTCCGTTTTCCATCAGGTGGTCCTGGACCCGGACCTCATCGAGGGAGTCCCGGCTGACCAGTGGTTCTACACGGGCATGGACTGCTACATCCACTGCGTGGAATCCCTTACCGGCTTCTTCCTGAACACCTTTTCCAGGGCCTACGGCGAAAAGGCCCTGGAACTCTGCCGGGAGGTCTATCTGGGGGAACGCGGCCCGGAGTCGGATGAGAAGCTCATGATGGCCTCTTTTTGCGGGGGCATGAGCATCGCCTGGTCCCAAGTGGGGGTGTGCCATGCCCTTTCCTATGGCCTGTCCTTTGTCCTGGGACTGCGCCACGGCGTGGGCAACAGCGTGGCCTTTGACTACCTGGAGGAGTTCTATTCCCATGGCGTGGCCGAGTTCAAGGCCATGCGGGAACGCCATGGCATCGAGCTTCCCCGGAACCTGACCAAAGACCTGACCAAAGAGCAGATGGAAAAAATGGTGGACGTGGCCTTGTCCCTGGCTCCCCTGTGGGAAAACGCACTGGGTTCGGACTGGCAGGAACGCATGCCCCGTTCCCGGGTCCGCGAGTTGTACTCCAGGATGTAATCCATGATCCTTTCCAAGCCTCCTGGTTTTCCTTTTTTCCCTATCCGAAAATTATCCGCCCAGGCCCTGCTACTTGCCCGGGCCAGGGTGTATTTCGGCCGGTCCCTGGCGTCCGTGCCGGACGGGTCCCTGGTGGTTTCCCCCCTGCGGCCCGGGGTGTTGGCTTGCGGCCTGGCTGGATTCCTGGCCTACAAGCAGGCCGCGCCGACCCAGCCGGCCGCCTCGCCGGAGCGGATGGAGAAGGCTCTGGAGACCCTGGAAGCTGCTTCCCTGGCCAGTAATCCCCATGTGCCCATGGAGGGATTCCTTGGGGGTGAGGAACTTCTGGCCGCCCTGGCCCGGAACGCCCGATCTTTCAAGGGGGATGACGCCTTCTTCCAGGTCCTTTCCGGTCCGGGCCTCCGCCAGGGTCTTGCCCGGGTGTCAACCCGCATCGCAGAGGATGTCCGGGCGGAGGAAGCCGCACTTTCCGCCCTTCGGGAAAACATCTCCGCCGGGGATGTCCGGCTCCTCTCGGGACGCCTGGAAAAGTTGAAGGATGTAGGCTGGTGCCTGGAGCATGAGGTTCTGGAGTCCGCCGCCCGCACCCGCGAACTGGCTGCGGCCCTGGGCAACGGGCCGGAAGCCGGTCCCATCCAGGTCTATCGGGAGATCAACGCCGTGCTTTCGAGCCTGGACCGCCTGGAGGTCCGGGGCCGTGACTCGGCGGGCATCTCGGTGCTTCTTCACCTTACGGCCGGGGAATGCGCCCGGTTCCAGGAAGAGGCGGCCCGGGTCGGCCTGGGCCAGGAGCTGGAAAATCGGCTGAAGCTGGAGCTTCTCCTGTCCGGCTCCGTGTCCATGCATCGGGGCGCGCCCCACAGGAGGGGGGGGCGTGTGATCCGTCTGGTCCGGGGAAAGGCCGGGGCCTCCGGCGAACTTTGCACCCTGGCCTTCGTGTACAAGGTGGCCGCTGAAATCGGACGCCTGGGGGAGAACGTGGCCCAGCTCCGGGAGGAGATCTCCGGGGACCGACTTCTGGCCCTGGCCGCCTCCCTGCCCCTGGAGAACCGCACCATCACGAGCCACACCCGGTGGGCCTCCGTGGGGGCCATCACCGAGCCCAACTGTCACCCCATGGACAATCTGGTTTCGGGCGGGGGGCATGGCCCGGGCTTGATCCACGTGAGTCTGAACGGGGACATAGACAACCACGAGAAACTCAAGGCCGAATACGAGGAGCGTACCGGCCGCAAGGTGCCCGAGGAAATCACCACAGACACCAAGATCATCCCCCTGGTCATCGAGAAGCACCTCCTGGACGGGAAGGACGTGGCCGAGGCCTTTCGTCTGGCGGTGAACGAGTTCGCCGGGTCCCATGCCATTTTCATGCATACGAATCTCGCCCCGGGAAAACTTTTCCTAGCCCAGAAGGGTTCGGGCCAGACGGTTTTCGTGGGGATGGGGGACCGGGGGTATTTCCCTGCGTCGGAAGTCTATGGATTCGTGGAGGAGACCTCCCGGTTCGTCAAGCTCACCGGCGAAAAAGTGTTGGACACGCCCTCGGGTCCGGTCTCCGGCCAGGTGTTCATCCTGGACCAGGAGGGCAGGGGGCTTTCCGGCATCCGGGCCATGTACTACGACGGCACGCCCATCGCCCTGACGGAAGAGGACATCCTCTCCACAGCCATTACCTCCCGGGACATCGACCGCCAGGGGTATGCCCATTACTTCCTCAAGGAGATCTCCGAGGCCCCGGCCTCCGTGGAAAAAACCCTCCTGGACCGCTGGAGCATCACCGGCGGGCCAGGAGGCAGGAAGGTGGCGGTCCAGCTGGACGAAACCGTGGTGCCGCCCCGGTTGAAGGAAGCGCTGGCTGCAGGGAATATCCGGTATATCCATTTCATCGGCCAGGGAACAGCTGGCGTCGCAGCTGCTGTCTGCGCGGATATCCTCAAGCATTACATGAAAAATTCCATGGCGGAAATATCCGCCAGAAAAGCCTCGGAACTCTCGGCCGCGCTCCTAGGCCGGGAGGACGATTCCACGGACCTGGCCCATACCCTGGTGGTGGCCATCACCCAGTCCGGGACCACCACGGACACCAACCGGTGTGTGGACATGGTCCGGGCCCTGGGAGCCCACAGCCTGGCCATCGTGAACCGCCGGGACTCGGACATCACCTTCAAGACCGAGGGCGTGCTCTACACCTCCAGCGGCCGGGACATCGAGATGTCCGTGGCCTCCACCAAGGCCTTCTACAGCCAGATCGTGGCCGGGGCCCTCCTGGGGCTGTTCCTGGCCAGGACCGCCGGCGTCCGGGACGACGATTTCGTGGCCCGGGAGATCGGGCAGCTCCTCGCCCTTCCCGGGGCCATGCGGGAAGTACTGGCCCGCCGGGCCTTCATCGCGGAATCCGCCCATCGGCTGGCCCTGGGTCGGACCTACTGGGCCGTGGTGGGGAGCGGCCCCAACAAGGCCTCTGCCGATGAAATCCGCATCAAGCTGTCCGAACTCTGTTACAAAACCATTTCCTCGGACTACGTGGAGGACAAGAAGCATATCGACCTGTCCGCCGAACCCCTCATCCTTGTGTGCGCCGCAGGAAGCCCCGAGGCCGTGCTCTCGGACATCGTAAAGGACACAGCCATTTTCCGGGCCCACAAGGCAATACCGGTGGTCATCGCGGACGAGGGGGAGACCCGGTTCGACGATTGGGCCGAGGACGTGATCCACGTGCCCTGCGTTCCCGCCCACCTGGCCCCTGTGGTGAATACCCTGGCAGGCCACCTGTGGGGCTACCACGCGGCTCTTGCCATCAACGAGGCATCTGAGTTCCTTTTCGGTTTCCGGGAAAGCATTCGGAAAACCATCCAGGTGTTCACGGCGGGAAACGGCAACGGGGATGCCTACGAACTTCTCCTGGAGAGCGATTTCCGGGAAATGGTGGCCTTGTTCTACGAGGATTTCCGGAAAATGAACCGGTCGGAGCGTTTCCCGGCCGGAGTCGCGCCCTCCGTGCCCACGGATCTGTCCCTCCTGGCCAAGTACCTCACCGGACGGCTGCCTGTGGCGGATTTCTTCCTGGATTTCGGCATCAAGGGCACCCCGGCCAACATGCTCCAGACGCTTCTTACCACCCTGTCCTTTGGCATCGCCCAGGCGGCCCGGCCCGTGGACGCCATCAAGCACCAGGCGAAAACCGTCACCGTGGGCACCTCCCGTCTGGCGGAAAAGGCCGAGGGGCTGCTCTTCGACGCCCTGGAGGTCCGGGGGTTCTCCACAGACCAGCTCACCAACAAGAACGTCCTGGTCGTAAAAAATCTCCAGAAGATCCTTTCCGAAATCAAGGGAGCCACCCTCTACGAAATCGGAGGCCTGTCCCTCCTGGGCGAGCCCACGGACCGTTCCACCATCCAGGTCCTGAAAAAAGAGGGCACGTCCGCGTCCATGGCAAGCCGGGCTGAAAAGGATCAGCGCCTCACCGGCACCAAGAGGATCATCGTGGCCCAGGGCAACGTCTATATCGGTCAGGGCCGCAAGGACCAGCGCAGCATCCTGGCCGTGCCCCTCATCTCGGGCCAGGAGCCCCGGCCCCACTTCATCGAGCATCTTTTGCTGTTCGAAGTGGCCTTCAAGGATCAGGTCCCCACCCGGGACAAGGTCCGGGCCCTGGGGGGCAAGGGCGAACACATCAAGAACCTGGTTCAGGAATCCAGCCTGGCCTGGGAAGACGCCCACCTGGACATGATTCCCCTGGAGGAGCTGTTCGGCAAGAGCGCGGAAAAGATTGCCGAGGCGCTTGTGGAGAAACTGCGGGGATGAGGGCGGAAAACCTTGTTTCGAACGGTTGGGGATCCATCCGATAAGAGCCCGGAAGCCTCCGGGCGTTCTTCATGATCTGCGGGAATCCGGGGTTTTTTTGCGTTTGCGTTACTGCGTGACCTTCTGGGCAGCGCAGCGGAAACCGATGAGGTCGCAGGCGAAATCCGGCTCGTAACGATCCCGGCTGGCGACCCGGAGGCTTTCGGGGCCCTCGGCAAAGGAGCCGCCCTTCACCACTCTGCCTTTCCCTTCCCTGGGCCCCTTGGGGTCCCGGTAGTCCCGCACGCCCGGGGAGTACCAGCCCTTGCACCACTGGCGCACACTGCCCGCCATGGCGTTCATGCCGTAGGCGGACGCGCCCTTTTTTGCGTACTGGTCCACGGGCGCGGGCCGGGCTCCTGGATGGCCGTAGTCGGCCACGTCCGGGCTGGGGGGGTCGTTTCCCCAGGCATAGAGGTTTCCGTCCACGCCACGAGCGGCCTTTTCCCACTGGGCCTCCGTGGGCAGATCCTTGCCGGCCCACCGGCAATAGGCCAGGGCGTCGTTGTACGAAACCTGGACCACAGGCAGGTTGTCGTCCGAGAGGGGCAGGGCGCTCACTCCATCGGGCGTCCTCCAGCTCGCACCGGGAACCTTCTCCCATCGGCCTGGCCTCCGGGCCATGCCGAATCCCTTTTTCTCCGCGTCCGTTACATATCCCGTGGTCGCCACAAAGGCCCGGAAACGCTCGTTGGTCACCGGGTCCCGATCCAGGTAATAAGACCCGAGCAGAATCCTCTGGACCGGCTCTTCATCGGCATAGGTGTCCGAACCCATGGTGAATTCACCCTCGGGGACCAGGATCATCATCGCGCCGTCCACGGGGTGGATCCATTGTTCCATGCCCTGACGGTTTATCTGGGGGCTGCCGGGCAGCAGGTTCCGGACCAGATTGGCGATGGGGCCCCGGAAGACAACTCCCAGGGCCAGGGTCAGAACCAGGGCGGCCAAGCCCATTGCCAAGCCAATGCTTTTCCTGGAGGATTTGGGCTTCTTGGCCGGTTGACGGGCCGGGGCTACGCCCGACGCAGCTTCTCCGGGGGTCGCCGGAGAGGCATGGAAGAGCCCGGACACGTCCTCATTCACCACCACCGTGGCGTCTTCCTCGTCCAGGCCAGGGGTGTACCCGTCCTCTATCTCCCCGGACTCCAGGGCCTTGGAGAATTCCTCGCAGGTGTTGAAGCGATGGTCCGGGTCCTTTTCCAGGGCCTTCATGATGGCCTGGCCGATGCGTTTGGGAACGGCCGGGGCGTAAGTCTCCAGGGGTTTGGGCAACTCGTTCAAGTGGCAGGAGATGACCGTGATGGTGTCTCCGGATTCAAAGGGCCGCCGGCCCGCAAAGGCTTCGTGGAAGACCACCCCCAGGGAATAGATGTCCGACCGGGCGTCCAGGACGCCTTCCTCTCGGAAACGTTCGGGAGCCATGTAGTGGGGCGCGCCCCATCGCCAGGTGGTGCGGGTTTCAGACCCCGCCGCCGAGGAAATTTTGGCGATGCCGAAATCCATGATCTTCACCTGGCCGGAGTTGTCGATCATGATGTTGCCGGGCTTGATATCCCGGTGGATGATGCCGTTCAGATGGGCGTAGTGGAAGGCGGAGAGGATCTGGCGGCAGAGGTCCTGGGCCTTTTCAAAGGGCAGGGGACCCTGCTGGTTCTTCAAAAGGTCCTTTAACGTGGTGCCTTCCACGTATTCCATGACGATGGCGTAGGCGTTGTCCGCGGGGAAGAACTCCACCAGTTTGGTGATGTTGGGATGGTGGAGTTTGGCCAGGATCATGGCCTCATGGAAGAACTTCTTGACCACCTTCTCGTTGTCCAGGGCCTCCCGGTTCAGGACCTTGATGGCCACGATCACACCGTTGTCGGCGTGGGCTTTGTAGACGATGCCAAAGCCCCCCGATCCCAGGGTGTCCAGGATTTCGTAGCCGCCTATTTTTTCGGCCGTCATGGTTCTTGCCTGTCCACGGGAAGCCCGGAGCCGGAGGTCATTTGGAGATGTCCCAGATCTTGGGCGCGCCGTACACGCCTTCCGCGTTCTTGGCCCGGATGAAGATGGTGAGGGTTCCCGGGCCGTCCACGGGTACCCTGGTCTCGTACCGCCATTCAAGACCCGACCCGTTCATGGGGGAAGTCTCGTCGTTGATGCGCACGTCCACCCCAGCCGCCGGCCGGTCCGTGAGGGCGATGACGATGAGTTCGCCACCGGCGTAGATGACGTCGGGCTCCAGGAAGGATTCCACGATCTCCACCAGAGCCGCCTTGACCAGCAGGGCACCCTCCACTCTCTCGGAAAGCACGCCGTCCCGGCTTTCGGCCACCACGGCGTAGGGAACGGTCCCCAGTTCCTCGAAAGCCTTTTTCACGTTCCAGATGGTCCTGTTATCCGAATCCATGGAAATCCGCTCGTCTCCGATCTCCAGATAAACCGCCTTGGCAGGCCGGTTGGTGGTGGCGATGAAATGGGCGGGTTCGCCGGTGGACACCTTTTTCGGGTTCACCCGGGCCGAGGAGAGTTCCACCTTTTCCAGGGGTCTTTCCTCCACCGCCACGAAACCGGATTGGCTTTTTCCCTGCTTTTTTTCGCTATCCTCGGCCCGGACCGTGAAGGCCACCCGCCCGGTATCCCCGATCTCGGCGGTGTGCTTCCACTGGGTCCCGCTTCCCGCCATGTCCTTGGTGTCGCCCTTCATTTCCAGGATCACCCTGGACGCCTGGGCGCTGGTGCGGGCATGGAGGGTGAAGGGGGTGTCCGAGTAGACCTTGGAGGGCTCCACCCAGACCTGGACCACGTCCGGCAGGACCTGGGGCTGGGTGGCCACAAGACTGGATTGTCGGGAGGGGCCCTTTTCCCCGGCCTGGTTTTCGGCGGCAACCACCAGGTTGTAGGTCCCGGCTCTGTCCGGGACGAACCGGTAGCTCCACCGGGTCTCCGAACCCTCCATGGCCCGTTCCCGGCCGTTCACATCCAGCCGGACCACCCGGGCGGCCTTGTCCGTGCGGGCCTCGATGACAAAGGCCTGGCCCACGTCCCCGGAGGCCGGCATGCGGGTAAGGTCCACCACGCTCACCAGGGCGGACCGAACCGTGAAGGAGCCCATGGCCGGGGGGCCCGGTTGCTGGTCTTCATTTACGGCCCGGGCGGAGAAATCCCGGACTCCCGCTTCGCCCGCTTTCACCCGGGCGAACCAGGACGTCCCGCCTCCCTCGGCCGCCAGGGCCTGTCCGTCCACGGTCAGGCCCACGGCCTGGGCCGGGGCCTGGGTGGTGATGGTGACCAGGACCTCTTCCCCAGGAAGGACTTCGGCCGGGGACGCCTGAACCGCCTCCACGGCAATCAGGGGGGCGGGCCTCTTGATCACGAGAACCACGCCCGAACCTTCCTCACCCGGCCTTCCCAGCTCATTCACGGCCTGGATGGAAAAGGCGTGCTCTCCCAGGTCTTCCAGAACAGCCTCGTGGGTCCAGGAGGAGTCCTGGCCCTCCATGGGAAAAGTCTCGCCGTCCAGGTTCAGGATCACAGACCGGGCCGGATCGCTGGTTTCGGCCCGGAAAAGAAAAGCGTCTCCGGGATAGCCTTCCGCGGGCTCCACTCCGGCTGTGGAAACATTCACCGTGGGAAAAAGCCTGGCATCCATGATGACGAACTGGCCGCCCTGGTCCACCTGTCCCCGGACCCGGCCCCGGACCCACCAGGGTTCAGCCGGGGCTCCAGGCGCGCCGATACCATTGGGAGCGAACAGGAGATTTTCCAGGTCCACGATCTCCAGGGTGTTGTTTTCCAGGGCATGGGTGATCCTGCGGGCGAACAGGGAAAGAGCGCCATCCTCGTCCGGGTCCTCGTGGGGTTTCCCCGAGGCGATGACCTCGCGGCCAGGCCGGGCCGATTTCCGGCGGATTCGTTCCCCATAGCGCAGGTTCATCACGGAAAGGGGATTGGGGCGGCTTTCCATGAGTCCCGGAGAGAAGGGGGAATCCGTGAGGATGAGGAGGTTTTTCACCTTGAAATCCGGGGATCCGAAATATTCGTTCACCAGGTCGGAATGCCGGAGCCAGTTCAAGGTGGTCTGGTTCTTGGCATCCAAGGGAATCCAGTAGGTTTCCCCCTGATCATCGGTTTGGGATCGGCCGGAGAAGAAAATCAGGAGGTTGTCCTGAGCCGAAAGGTTCTGGGCATACCCCTCCAGGATCAGGCTGATGCTGTCCCGGGTAGGCGTGGTTTCGGCGTCGTCGGTCAGAAGGACGACGTTTTCCGCCTTGAAATCGTATTGGGTGGTGAGGATGCCGGCCAGGGCCCTGGCCTCCAGGGGCGGACTTGTCAGGGCGGTCCAGTTTTCATACTGGCCGATGCCGATGATCAGGGCGTGGTTCTCTCCCGGAAAAAGCGCGCAAAAGCCGGGATGGGCGGTGCCGGCCAGGAGAAGGAAGGCAAACGCAAGCCGCGGGATGATTTGACGGATAGTGAGGCGCATCCAGCGTCCTGGTGAGGGTTGGGGGGACCGGTCGGGTTGGGCGGGCCGTAAGTTTATGATCCCGCAATTTTCTCAACCGAATGTGATTTTATAGGCCCAGGGAAGGGAACTGTCAAGAAATCAAGGTATTTTCCTTCCATCATCAGGGCCAGGGCCGTTCGGATGGGGAGAACCCGGCAAAAATGGGGGGCATATTGTCTTCCCGGGCTTGACGTGAAAGGCCCTTCTCTTTATTGTTCAATTCCGGGCGCAATTCATTTCCGGGGCCTTCGACCCCTTTGCGCCGAAAAGGCCGGAGCCGGGTGATACCGGGTCCCCTGCATGGATGCATCCTCGGCGAACGCGGCGGATGCCGGGGCCCGATGCAAGCCATAAAAGAAAAACGACATGGAAAAACAGACCGAAACCCGTACCATCCTGTTCGCTGACATCGCCAAAAGCACCCAACTCTACGAGGTGGCCGGTGATGAGATAGCCCAGGCCCTTATCGGCCGGATCATCAACCGCCTGTCCGAAATCACGATCCGCCATGGGGGAGAGGTGATCAAGACCATCGGCGATGAGATCATGTGCACCTTCCCCACCCCGGACAGCGCCGTAGGGGCAGCCAAGGATATGCACGGGTCCATGGCCGGTTTCCCGGTGCCGGACGCGCCTCCGGGATTCGGAAAACCCAACCTGTACGTGGGATTGCACCAGGGCCCGGTGATCCGGGAGGACAACGACGTGTTCGGGGACGCGGTGAACGTGGCGGCGCGTATGGTTTCCATGGCCAAGCCCCGCCAGATCCTCACCACTGAGGATACAGTGGACACCCTGTCCCCGGAATACCGGGATCACGCCGAATGCGTGGACAAGACCATCATCAAGGGAAAAAGCGGCACCGCGAGCATCTACGAGATCATCTGGGAGCGCCAGGACCTCACGGTCATGGTGGACAGCCTCATGGACTCCCAGACCTTCCGGTTCCGCCTGGAACTGAAGCTTGGGGACCAGTGCATACACGTGGACCAGACCCGGCCCAGCGCCACCTTCGGCCGGCAGAAGCACAACGACCTGGTGGTGGATGACTCCCGGGTTTCCCGCACCCACTCCCGGGTGGAGTACCGCCGGGGCCGGTTCATCCTCATTGACCAGAGTTCCAACGGCACCTATGTCCAGGACAGCCAGGGCAAGATCACCAAGCTCCGGCGGGACGAGGGCCCCCTCCTGGGGAGCGGGACCATCTTCCTGGGCCGCAAACCCGAGCCCAACCCCAAGGACGTCATCGAGTACGCCATCAAACACTGACCCCGGCAGCCGGGGTCACGGCCTCCAGCCCCGGGTTCAGCCCGTTTTTTTGTCCAGAGCTTTTTTCATTTCCTCGAATTGCTCCCGCGTGATCCCCTGGAGACGAAGCGCCTGGCCAGGTGTTTTTTCATCATGAGGGCCGCCATGCCCTGGATCTTCTCGGTGATGTGGCAGTACTCATTGTGCTCATCCGAGTCCGCGCACACCAGGCGCCGGCTCTGACCCGGATGCAGGCGGGGGAAGATTCTCTCCTCAGCCAGGCGGCAGCGCTTCTCGCAGGCCTGGCATGGATTGGAATGCGGAAAGCCCCCGGGTCCCGTTCCATGGTTTCGGACCATTCGATAGGTAA
>JAHJUF010000214.1 GCA_018829095.1 Pseudomonadota bacterium
CGCCATGGTGAGGCGCTCCATGACCGAGTAGGAGTATTCCATGCCGTATCCCAGGCCGCCCGTGGTGGGATCCACGATCATGCGGTCGGTGGGCATGCCCAGGTTCTCCAGGAGAATGTTCACCTGCTTGGCCAGGTTCACGTCAATGGGCGAGGAGGAGATGACCGATTGGCCGAAGCCCATGGCCGCCGCGCCGATGCCCTTGTGATTCTTGTCCTCCACCGGGCCGAGGACCAGGTTCATGCCCTGGCATACCTCGGCTATCTTCTTCAGCACTTCCTCATCCTTGACCGGGTTGGCAACACCCCAGACGATGACCGGGACATTGACGGCCCCGGCCACCTTCTTCACCGTAGCCGCCGCATCGGCCGCGCTGGCGTTGTCGCCGTTGGGGTCGGTGCTCTTGAGTTGAAGCACGATGGCCTTGGCGCCGTATTTCTCCACGCATTTCTTGGCCCAGGCCACAGGATCACCGGCCACGTCGGCAAAGGGAGCCAGGGCGGCCTCGGCCCAATCTTCGGGCTTGGTGTCCCAGATCTCCATGGCAACCAGGGGCTTGTTGGGCATGGCCCCTTCCCATGTGTAGAACGGATAGCTGCTTTTTCCCCCCACGGTCACGGCGCCGGCACCCTTACCCAGGGTGATCGCCTTGATACTCCCCGTGTAGCTTTCCTTGTAAGCTTCAAAAGCCATTGCATCCTCCTTGAATGCCGTTGAGGTTCCCTCGCTGCATGGGGACCCGTAGGCGCGGGTCCCTATCGAGTCATAATTCGATGTGCCTTTTTCAAATCCTGAATCATTTTAGGGGGGTTTTCCCGCCCCCCTGCATTTCACCTGGAAAAACGATTGCCCCTATATCAGATCAAGGATTTTTGTCAACGCAAATCGGCGCAAACCCAAGGATTCCACGGGCGGGGACCGGGCGCAAACAAGGGGTTGGACAACCGGAGAATCGTCCCCCGGCAGCTCTTTTCAGGGCACGGCAGGCCGCCCCATCTTCTCCATGATCCGCCTGCGGTTTTCCATTCGTTCGGACAATTTGGGGAACAGGCCCTGGCTGGTGTGGGGCAAAAACAAGGCAGCCACGTAGTTGTCCATGTAGGAGACGGTTTCGGAAAGTTCGAAGTTGGTCATCTTGTGGGTCACGGACACCACATCCTGGCGCAACCGGTTGGTGAGTACGGTCATCTTGGCGCCCATGAGGCTGCCATTGCCCACGAAGATCACCTTTTCCGCGTCCATTTCAGGCAAGAGGCCGATGGCCATGGCGGACGCGAGATCCACGTAGGAGCCGAAGCCCCCCGCCAGGATCACCCGGTCCAGGTCCGCCATGGTGAGCCCCACCTCGGTGAGCAGGGTGGTGTAGCCCGCGTACATGGCGCCCTTGGCCCGGATGAGGTTCTCGATATCGATCTCGGTCAGCACGATGTCCCGGCCGATCTGGGTTTCGGAAGCCCAGGCCAGGACATACTCGTATACGTCCCGGCTCTTGCGGATGCGGGGAGTGTTCAAGTTCCGGTTGAACTTTCCCTGGCTGTCCACAACCCCGTACTCGAACAGGGAGGCCACGATGACAAAAAGCCCGGAGCCGCAGATGCCCTTGGGCCGGACATTGCCGATGGTGAGCACCATGGGCTCCCAGGTCACCGGGTCCAAAGAGAAGTCCTCGATAGCCCCCTTGGCGGCCCGCATGCCGTGCTCGATGCCACCGCCCTCAAAGGCCGGACCTGCAGAGCAGGCCGCGCAGGCCATCCAGTCCTTGTTGCCGATGACGATCTCCGCGTTGGTGCCAAGATCGATGTACAGGGTCAATTCCTCGGAGCGATACATGCCCGAACCCATGACCCCGGCCACGATGTCGCCCCCCACGTAGGAGGAAATGCAGGGATACACCAGGGCCGCCACGTGGGGCGCCACTTCGATCCCAAGCTCCGCAGCGGAAAACGGCGGAAACAGGGTGGCCGCCGGCACGAAGGGGGAACGCCGGAGAGGGGCGGGATTGATCTGGAGCAGGAGCTGGGTCATGGTGGTGTTGCCTGCCAGCGCCATGGTGGACACGTCGTCCAGGTCCACCCCAGAGTCCTTCACCAGCCTGCGGATGACGGTGTTGATGGTCGCCACCACCACCTGGGAAAGCTTTTCCAAGCCTCCGGGCTTTTCCGCGTACACGATGCGGGAGATGACGTCCTCGCCGTAGGAGATCTGGCCGTTGAACTCCCCGTGCTGGGCCAGGACCTCGCCCGTAAACTGGTCCACGAGCTGGCCGTGGATGGTGGTGGTTCCTATGTCAATGGCCAGGGCGTAGTTGGACTTGGTGGTGTCCCCGGGCTGGACGTTGATGATGCGGTTCCGGCTGTCTTCCCGCACGGGCCGCGCCAGGGTCACGGTGACCTTGAAATCCTCCTTGCGCATGGCGTCCGGGATCTTCCGGATTACGGAGAGGTCGGCTTTCAGGCGATGCTCACCCTCTTCCTGGCGCAGGTGGTTCACCAGGCGGGACATGTCGCACACATTGTCCGCGGTGCTGGGGGGCCTGATCTCCAGGTATTTCTTTTCCACGGGCGGGATGAACAGGCCCTGTTCCTTCAGGTCGTCCAGATTGGTCTGGCGGATGCGGGCCGTGTGTTTGGGTGTGGCCACAGCGTTCAGCACCGAGGCGTCCACCGTGCTCTCCACAGGCACCCGGACCGTGACCGGCCCTTCCACCGTGGTGCGGCAGGCCAGGCGGACACCCTTTTCCCAGTCCCCGGGGTCCACGCGGCTGGTGGCCTCGGCAGAGACCTCGCCCTCCTCCACGTGCACCCGGCATTTGCCGCAGATCCCTTCCCCGCCGCAGGAGGCGTTCACGTGGACCCCCGCTTCCATGGCAGCCCGGAGAAGGGAGGTGCCCTTGGGCACGGACACGGTTCTTTCGTGGGGGAGAAACCGGACTTCTACGGTTTCGGAATCCATGGCGAATATCCTTTCAAAAAGCGAAAAGCCGCATATTCAGGGCTTTTCCAGCTTTTCCTTCAACAGTTGGTTTACAGCCTGGGGATTGGCTTTGCCGCGAGTCTTCTGCATGACCTGACCCACGAAAAAACCCATGAGTTTGGTCTTGCCGCCCCGGAAGGCTTCCACCTCCTTGGAATTGGCGGCCAGGACCTCGTCCACAACGGTCTCGATGGCCCCGGAGTCCGAAACCTGCTTAAGACCCTTTTCCTCCACGATCCCAGCCGGAGTCCGGGAGTCTTTGAGCATGAGGTCGAACACGGTCTTGGCGATCTTGCCGGAAATGACGCCCTGGTCCATGAGGGCCAGAAGCGCGGCCAGGCGTTCCGGGGTGACCGGGCATTCGCCCACGGGCCCACCCGAAGCATTGGCAAACCCCATGACCGCTCCGGTGACCCAGTTGCACACGGTTTTGGCCTGGGGTCCCAGGGCCACGGCCGCCTCGTAATAAGCAGCCACCTCGGGGCTGGCGGTGATGACCGAGGCGTCGGCGTCCGACAGCCCATGTTCCACCATGAGCCGGTCCTTCTTCTCCCGGGCCAGCTCGGGCAGGGAGGCGCGCACCCGTTCGATCCATTCCTCGTCAATCACCAATGGCAAAAGATCCGGGTCCGGGAAGTAGCGGTAGTCATGGGCCTCCTCCTTGCCCCGCATGGCGGCCGTGCGCCCCGCATCCGCGTCCCACAGGCGGGTTTCCTGAATCACCTTGCCGCCGTCCGTGAGTACGGCGATCTGGCGCTCGATCTCGAAATCCAGGGCCCGCTCCACGTTGCGGAAGGAGTTCATGTTCTTCAATTCGGCGCGGGTGCCCAGTTCCTCCTGGCCCCGGGGCCGGACCGAGACGTTGGCGTCGCACCGGAAAGACCCCTCCTCCATGTTCCCGTCGCAGATGTCCAGAAACCGCAGGATGGAGTGGATCTCCCGCAGGTAGGCGGCGGCCTCGGCCGGGCTGCGGATGTCCGGTTCGCTCACGATCTCGATCAGGGGCACGCCCGTGCGGTTCAGGTCCACCCGGGAAACGGGGCGGCCCGGGTCGTGGGTGAGCTTGCCCGCGTCTTCCTCCATATGGATGCGCAGGATACGGATGGTCCTGGGGCCCTGGCCCGCGTCCACCACTGCGGCGCCGTGCTCGGCAATGGGCAGCTCGTATTGGGAGATCTGGTAGCCTTTGGGAAGATCCGGGTAGAAGTAGTTCTTCCGGGCGAACCGGCTCTGGGTGTTGATCCGGCAGCCCGTGGCCAGGGCCATGCGCATGGCGTACTCCACCACCTGGCGGTTCAACACCGGGAGCACGCCGGGCATGCCCATGCACACCGGGCAGACGTGGGAGTTCTGGGGGGCTCCAAAGCGGGTGGAGCACCCGCAGAAAATTTTGCTTTCCGTAGAAAGCTGGGCGTGGACCTCCAGGCCCATCACGGCTTCGTAATCCATGGATGCTCCTCATTTTGACCGGCCACGAAAAAACGGGCGCGCCGGCAAACCCTGCCCTCTGGCGCGCCCGGGGGGCCCGGCCCGATTTGAAGCGCAGTATGTCAAAGGCCCGTCGATCCTGTCAAGCTCGCCCGGACAGCCGGGGTGAAAGCCTTTGACAAGCCATCGCCCCCGGGGCTAATACCTGGACCCTCGAAGCATTCGCCATGGAAGAGGGATGAATGGAATTCCTATTGTGCGTCCTGGGCGCGGTCATGGTGGTGGAAGGGATTCCCTACTTCGCCATGCCCCAACGGGTGAAGGCCGTGATGCGGGAAATCCTCGGTATGCCGGATTCCTCGCTTCGTATCCTGGGGCTGGCGCTCATGGCCGGAGGTCTGGTGCTGGTATGGCTGGCGCGGCGGTGACACCGGAGAGGATAAGGCAGAAAAAAAGCCCAGGCAACCGCAGATCACGCAGAAGAAAAAAGATGATGGATGATGAAAAACGGATGAAGAAGCTGTTTGCCGGACTTGCCAAAAGAAGGGGCTCTCGCCCAGACGGCCCTGGCCGGTTCCCCCCCTTGGAAAAAGGGGGGACAGGGGGGATTTTTTTTCTCTATTCAAAGGGCTTATCCTGCTTCCACCAAGCCCATTCAAGGGAACTTCCCCCGGCATGAAACAATCCGATCCCCAGCCCCCTTCCCAACAGGACAATCACCCGGACCATCTCCTCTCCTCCTACGATTTCGACCTGCCCCCGGACCGCATTGCCCAGGAGCCGGTCAGACAGCGGGACCAATCCCGGCTCTTGGTTCTTTCCCGGAAGGACGGGAGCGTGGCCCACCAAGTGTTCCAAGACCTCCCGGGCCTGCTTTTGCCCGGCGACCTCCTGGTGCGCAACGACACCCGGGTGGTGCCGGGCCGCCTCCTGGGGCACAAGGACACGGGCGGTCGGGTGGAGATCCTCATCCTGGACTACGCCCGGGCCCTGGCTATGGCAAAAAACCGGGCGGGCGAGGCTTTCGCCTGCTCCTGCCTCATTCGCTCCTCCAAGCCCCCCAAGCGTGGCCAGACCCTGGTTTTCGATGAAGGCCTCTTTGCCACGGTCGAGGAAGAACCCGTGGGGGGCATGGGCCGGGTCCGGTTTTCCTGCGGTTCGGAGATGGAGGACATTCTCCCCCGGGTGGGCCGGGTTCCCCTGCCTCCCTACATCCATCGGGAACCGGAGGGCGGCGCACCCTGCAACGATCGGGAAACCTACCAGACGGTGTACGCCCGCCGGGACGGCGCCGTGGCCGCCCCCACGGCCGGGCTCCACTTCACGCCC
>JAHJUF010000215.1 GCA_018829095.1 Pseudomonadota bacterium
CACGGACTCCTGGACCTGGCGGCCTATGAGAAATATTTCACCGGGAATCTCCAAAATTTCGAGATCTCCGACGAGGAACTCGAAAAGAGCGAAGAGGTCTTCAAGGACTATCCCAAGCCCCAGCTCGTCAAGAGCCGGTAACCCGGAAAAACAAGGCCCCGCTGTGGCTGGAAGGCCCTGGCGGGGCCCTGTTCCGGAAAAAACCGGGAGAATGCATTGGCTGCCCCCCCCCGCTCCAAGGACGAACTGGTCCGGCGCTGCCCCAGGCTGGGTTCCCCGGTGCCCTTTGGCTATTGCCGGAAATCCGGGGACAGGGGCCTGCCCTGCCTCATGGTCTTCGACTGCTGGTGGGAGGTCTTCGACGTGGTGGCCCACCTCCGGGGGATTCTGGTCCCGGAGGACTTCGGGGCTGTTTATGAAAAGCGTCCCAAGCCCAAGATGACCTCGCTTCTGGAAATCATCGAGCAGGCCAAAAAGAGGACTCAAAAGGACGAGTGACCCCGGGGCCGGGAAAACCGCGACCCCAGAAAAGGAGAGACCCGTCTTGATCATCAAGGAACTCGTGGTGGGGCCCATCGCCTCCAACTGCTACATCCTGAGCTGCAAAAAAACGAAAACCGCCGTGGTCCTGGACCCGGGGGACGAGCCCAACCGCATCCTCATGGAACTGGCCAAAGAAGAGCTTACGGTCACGGCCATCGTGAACACCCACGGCCACTTCGATCACGTGGGGGGCAACGCCAAACTCAAGGAGGTCACGGGGGCGGAGCTTTTGATCCACAAGGCGGACGCCCCCATGCTGGCCCACCTGGCGGACATGGCCCGCATGTGGGGCATGGCCGTGGAGAACTCCCCGCCTGCGGACCGTTTCCTGGCCGAGGGGGATGAGATCGCCTTCGGCCAGCACAAGCTCACGGTCACGGAAACCCCGGGCCACTCGCCGGGAGGCATCGCCCTCCTTCTCCCCGGGGCGGCCTTTGTGGGAGACACCCTGTTCGCCGGTTCCATCGGCCGCACGGACTTCCCCGGCGGAAACCACGAAACCCTCATCCGCTCGGTGCGGAAAAAACTCTTCATCCTTCCCGACGACACCCGTGTCTACCCCGGCCACGGCCCGGCCACCACCATCGGCCGGGAGAAGCAATACAACCCCTTCTTCGGATAGTCCCGCATCCTCCACAAAAAAAGCCCCCGGGCGGCCATGAGCCGTTCGTTGGCTTTTTTTGTAAAAAAATCCAACGATTACACCGATCAAAAAAGGCTTATTCGGCTGAGGTGTACCTGGCTTCCAAGGAATGGTGTTACCGGAAGCGGCCTGGGCCGGGTTCCCCCATTTGGCAAAGGCGAGGGGGGGGGTACTTTTTTGTTTAATCGGTCATGAAAAAGCGTTTACCCATTGAAATTGCTTGATAAAAATACATATTTGTGGTAACGGAATCTGCAGGATTCGGGTTGTTTTCCTTCCAAAACCTTGCAGATTTCGGGGCAAAAATCCGATGAAAGCGAGGCGATCTCCGATCGAGGATGGGCAGGGGGATTTGTTCCCTGAAGAATTGACAATGGTTCTCACCACACCCAAATCCATTCAAGTTACATTTGACACCTCCCCCAATACCCCAGTATAAAATCTCTATCGGTTCAACCCCATTCCGAAAGGCAAAAATCCAGTGGCCAATTCCATGGTTGAACTCGCCGGGGACCTTGGCTGATTCCTGGCCAAGGTCCGGGAGATTTTGCCTTCGACGGTTCCCCGTCCCTGCCGGGATCTTTCTGTTTCCGTAAATAACCCCGTGCCTACGCATTGGGGGTGGGGTTTAAAACACCTTTTCGCAGCGGATGAGCAAGGATTTGGTGATGGCTTCTTCTCGATAGTGCCCAATTTCCTGGTATCGTGGGCTGCTGACAAAATCCAGGAATGTCTGCCAGTTGGGGTATTCCACGAAAAAAACCAGGTCCGCGTCAAACTCTCCGATGACCCCCTGAAAGGGCGCCCCCCCGACCAGGGGCCGGCCGCCGAAGCTTTCCAGAATGGGCGCCACGGCGGCCATGTATCGGTTGTATGACTCTCTCCCGCCTTCGGGTTTGAACCACAAAGCGTTCAGCATCAAAAAGGGCTTGTTGTCGTCCATGTTCTTTCCTTTCCCATCTTGAACCATCCGGATTTGCTCACCCTATCCGCAGATAGCTAGTGCGTATTCCACTTCCCCGGCCAATTCCCCTTCCGCGTTTCCGCCAAAAGCTTCCAGGGCGGCCCGGGCTTTTTGTCCGCCGATCCTGCCCAGAGCCCAGGCGCACATGGAGAGGACCCGCTGGTCGGTGTTTTCCTCCAGCGTACGCTTCAGGTCGGGCACGTAGATCGTGTCCCGGGTATTGCCCATGGCCCGGGCGGTGTTCATCTTCCACCGCCAGATGTCGTTGGCTGACATGTAGAACATGTGGGGCCAGATGCTTTGCTCAAAGTAGGTCCGGTCCATGTGCAGCAGCTTGGGCAGCTCAAAATCCGGGGCCTTTTCCACCACTTTTGGGTTGGGGGCCAGGTCCGCCGCTAGCCAGGCCAAGTTCCTGGGGCAGACGTTCTGGCATCGGTCGCAGCCGTAAACGTACAATCCCATGGGCTCGCGCAGCTCCCGGGGGGTCAGGGCGGAGCCGAAATAGGTCAGGTAGCTCACGCACAGGCGCGGGTCGATCTTTCGGGGCCCCTTCAACGCTCCCGTGGGGCAGGCCGTGAGGCAGGCGTTCTTGCACCAATCCGGGCACCCCACTGAAAGAGTGGGCTCGCCGGGTTCAAAAACCGCGTCCACCACCACGGCGATGGGCAGCACCCAGGAGCTTTGGCGCGCCACCTTGTTGGAGTAGAACAGGCAATTTTTGCCAAAAGTGCCCATCCCCGCCCGGCCCGCGGCGAGTCTGTGGGGCAGGTGAAAGGGCACCTTGGACCGGATTCCGTGGTCCCGCAGAAAATCGCGAAAAGCTTTGATGCGAGGCGCCAGGCCGTCCTGGGTCACCCGGTCGTCGTCCAGGTAGCACCTCCCGAAAAAGGGCTCCATGGACTTTGGATAGGATTTTCGAAAATACACCTCCATGAGCACGATGACGGTCCGGGCCGTTGGGAGGATATTCTTGGGGTCGCAACCGGCCGGGAGGTCCAGGCCCGAGGCCATGACCCAGGCATATTCCTTTTCCCTTTCCTTCAGGATTTCCTTCTGGGACTCGAACGGCTCGGCCGTGGTGAAGCCGATGTCCTCAAAATCCAGTTCATGCGCCTTTTGGATGATGCCTTGTTTGGAAAGCATGGGGCCTCGTTTGCTTTGAATCCATCGCACGATGGAATGTTTTGAGTTGGACCCTTCAGCGCTGTTGTCCGCGCATCACTCTTGATGGATTCGCAATAAGCCGACACGGCTTGGTTCCCTTTATTCCAGCAAAAGAGGGAACCCAGCCTTTTCAACCCGCTCCGGTCCGCCGCCCTCTCGGGGTACCTTTCGGGGGCCTTTTTCGAAGTCTTCATTCTTCCTGGAGCTTGGTTCGCAACAAGGGCCACACGCCCGGTTCGGCCGGCATGCCCAGGATTTTTCCCGCCCCGAGAGTCGGGGTGGAATGGGGCATACCAAAGGGCGGCGGCTGGATCTTGTTGCCCGCCTTGAAAAGGCAGTCCAGGATGTTTTCGAGTCGGTGTTCCGGGATGGAAAAAATCATCTCGTGATCCTGTGCGCCCGCCAGGACCCGGTCTCCCATGCCCGGACAGACCACCTGGCACTCCCCGGTCCTGTGCGTACGGATAATTCCCTCCTTGCAGCTGGACTCCATCCCGTTGAAATGACTCGTGATGCACTCCCCATCGTAGGTCGCCGCCAGGATCAGGTGCGAAAGAGCCAGCGGAGAACAGAAGAGCATGACCAGGTCCGGTGCGAACAGCGTTTGCGGAAGGGGTGACAGGGCGATCCCTTGAAATTCTCCGAAAGGGAAACAGACATCTTTTTCCCTGGATTTCTTGTCCGCCGCCAAATCGCACTTGTACCCCCCATGCTGCTCCCAGGCCCGGTGCAGATCATCCGGATCGGAAAGGCGCGCCAGTCCGAAATACAGAACAATCGGCTTGCAGGCGATGTCGCTCGCCTCGAGGGAAAAGGAGATTCCCGAACGCCTGCACCAGGTGTAGGTCAGGCAGGCCGGGACCTCGGCGCCGAAAAGCGTCTTGGCAGAAATCGTTCCCAGGGGAAAATCTTCCCCTTTCCGGATCATGCGGACCGCGACGGGATAGGTGGTCAGCTTGAGGGAGTCCATCAACAGGCTCCCCATTTCCTGGTATTTTGGGATGTCGCTCACTTCCTTCCCCCTTCCGTTTGCTTGAAAAGGCCCCTGTTTCCGTCGCCCGGGTTCCCGATCCTTCCTGGGCCCTCCCGGGCCGACGCTTTCGCCGGATATTACACAATCGTGTAAATAGCCTGGGCCAATCCCTGCGCCCTGTCAAGAAAAAAGTTGCACGATCGTCTAATTCATCGTATGTTCCCGCAAACGCCTTGAGAACAAAGCAACGGGCACAGCATGAAAAACAAACACGACAGTCGCGCGGCCGACACCAGGGAAATGATCCTCCACGCCGCCCGGGCGATTTTTTCCCAACACCCCTATCGCTCCGCCAGCATCCGCGGCATAGCCACCCGGGGCGGTTTTTATCATGGGCTCATCCGCTACCATT
Organism: Pseudomonadota bacterium; assembly: GCA_018829095.1. GTDB lineage: Bacteria > Desulfobacterota > Desulfobacteria > Desulfobacterales > Desulfatibacillaceae > JAHJUF01. The sequence goes on from JAHJUF010000215.1 coordinate 4,700, forward strand.
TCCCCAGCAAGGCCGCCATCTTTGATGCCGTGGCGCAAGAAGCGTGCGCGAAGCTAAAGGAGGCAAACCGGGCCTGGCTTGCGGAAGTCACCGCGCTCGCTCCCAGGGAGGGGCTTTCCCTCTACCTGGACCGTTTCATCGGCCATTACCGTAGCCACCCGGAAACCTTCCGCATCATCACCCAAAATTTTTCCCAGGAGGACGCCCAAGGCGTGCCGGGTTATGAAAATCTCACGGACCTGCTTTCGGAAACCCGGGCCGATTTCGAAAAAAACCTCCCTGGTCTTTTCGACAAGGATTTGGCCACCATGTTTTTGGAAAGCTTCAACGCCCTCATTCTCCACTACTTAGGCTCCGCCAGTTCCGAGGCCCGCCTTCTGAAGCTCGACCCGGAAAGCCCCCGATACCTCCAATGGGTCAAGGACACCATGATGTTCCTTTTCCTCCCGGTGCTGGAAAGGTTTGTCGCCGCAGAGATGTGACGGCTGTTTGAAGGCAATGCGGACGCGCCTGGTAATAGAAGCTGGGCCGCTCGAGTCCGGTCAGGGCCGCGGCCACGCCGCAGGGAAAGGCCTTTCTCGTGCATCTTCCGCACGGCCTCCCGGCGTTGCCGCGCCTTCACCCGTTTTTTGACAAGAGGTCCTTCACGACGTCGATCTCGACGTCCCGCTCGGCAAGAAGCCTCTTCTTTTAAGGCGGGAATATTCCTTCTCAAGATCCTTGAGCCGACGAGCCCCTCTCACCGACAGCCCGTCGTAAGTCCTGCGCCAGCGGTAGACGGTCTGCTCCGAAACCCCGTGCTTCCGGCAGAGATCCCCCGATGGTCCGCCCTTGCACTCCGCCTCCTTCAAAATCCCGGTGACCTTCTCCTGACTGAACCGCTTCCCCTTCATCAGACCCCTCCTTCCCAATCTTGAGGGATTCTAACACATCAAACGGTCCAGTTATTGGGGAACAGGGCTCTGGCACATGCCGCGCCAAAGGAGCCAACCGGCTTTTTTGCCCATGGTTTCCAGCGTTTCCTGGGAGAAAACAGTCTGGCTTCCCCCAAGGGACAGGAGCACGATGCCCGTCACCGAGCCGATGAAGATGCCCGCCGCCTCCCAGGGATCGATGGGGGGGATGATCCCTTCGGACACCGCCTTTTCCACCTGGGCCACCACGATGCGGAATCCGGCCCGTTCCAGTTCCCCGACGTGTCTCCGGACCGCTTCCGAGCAGTTGGCGATGACCCTGGGCGTGGCTTCGATGCAGAACATCCTCAGGTAGTTGGGGTGCTCCCTGGAATAGGCGGAAAGCACCTGCAAAAATTGGTCGATGAACTCCTGAATGGGGAGGCATTCCAACTCCAGGGTGCGGAGCCGGGCGAGGAGGATTTCCATTCCCACAGCGCAGACGCTGATGAACACATCATCCTTGTTCAGGAAGTCCAGGTAGACGGTCCGCTTGCTGTAACCGGCCTTTTTGGCGATTTGCTCAATGGTGGTGCCGTTGTAGCCCTGGGTGAAGAAAAGCTCCCGGGCCGCCTCCAGGACCGCTTCGGACCGGTTTTTCCCGCCTCTTTTTTTTTGCATGGATTGTTCTGCCATTCCGAATCCTTTCCATGACTCCCATAAAGACCCCGGCGGCACGCATAGCGGAGCAAGGCGGATTTGTCACGGCAGAATTTTTTTGGCCCGCAGCATGATGCGGATGGTGTCCTCGGTGGAGTAGGTGAACGAATAGCCCACTTCCTCCATGAGCCGCGTGCTGTCCACGATCCAGGGATAGCGCACGAAATCCAGGAAGGACGCCGGAACCTTGAGAATGGGCAGGCGCAGTTTCCAGGCCGCCGCAAACCCCGCCTTGAGCGCGAAATGGGGCATGGGCACGGCCGGCCGGCTGGTCATGGCGTTGATGGCGCTGACGGAAACCGTGTCCGGGGGGGCCAGGTTGAAGGGCCCCCGGGCCTCCTTTTCCAAGATGGCCAGGATGGCCCCCACCACGTCGTCCTCGTGCACGAACTGGAACACAGGATCGTACCCTATCGGCTTCAGGGCAAGGGGCATGGTGAACAGCCCGGAGATGTAGTTGTCCACGTTGGGGCCGTAGATCACGCAGGGCCGTACGATGGAGAGGTTCACCCCGGGGTTGTCCCGGACGAATTCCTTGAGCATCCCTTCCATCAGGGCCTTGTCCTTGGCGTAGCGGAAATCGGGATGGGGCCGGATGGGGTCGCTTTCCTTCAGGGGCACCGGGTTGTCGGGCCAGGCGCCGTAGGCCGTGGCGGAGCTGGCCACCAGGACCTGGGGCACACCAGCCTCCTTCACGGCGCGGAGCACATTTTCCGTCCCCCCCACGTTGACCTTGTGCATGAGGGCATCGTCATGCACCGGGTCCACCATGAAGGCCAGATGGATCAGGATGTCCGGCCGGACCTCGCGAATCCATTCCACCAGGGCGGGGGAGTTAACATCCATCCGCCGGAATTCGCCCTTGCGATATTTGGCCAGGGGCTCCTTCAAGTCCATGCCGTAAAAACGTTCGCACCAATCCGTCCGGTCCAGCTCCCGGCCCAGGCACCCGCCCACGTAGCCGGCCATGCCGGTGACGAAAATCCGCTTATTCTTCATGGGTCCCCCCTGTTTCGCCGGAAAGGGAAAGGCTCCGGCCACGCCATACCGGATCAGTCCGCGATGATCCCCGCCTTCCGGGCCTGGCGAACGATTTCCGGTTCCTCCCAGTTTTTTTCCGCGCCCAGTTCCTCGGCGACGATATTGGCCCCGATGTAACCGGGACCGCCGATGATCATGCCGCCCGGATAGGCGCTGGCCCCGCACACAAAATAGCCCTCAATGGGCGTCCATGCCTGGGAGCAGCTCTCATTGGGCCGAAAATAGCCCATCTGCAGGGGAATGTACGCGCCCTGCTTGATGGAGCCCCGCACCATGTTCTTCATCTTCTTTTCGATGTAGGAGGGAGGATACACGATGGTGTGGAGAGTCTCCAGGTTGGGGGCGTATTGTTTCCAGGTTTCCAGGCAGGTTTGGGCGTAGTCGCCCTTGATGCGGTCCCAGTCGCAGTCAAAGGGAGCCGAACATTCCCAACGTCCCGTGGCAAAGCCCTTGGGCGCCTGGATGGGATCGAATATCGAGGCGCAGGTGACGTGCCCCAGGGGTGTGTCGGGGAGCTTGCCATCCTCCACGTCCTCGAAATGGTCCAGGAGCGCGTCCGTGTCCCGGATGCCCAGGAAGGTGACCATGGCCCGGTTGAGGTCCGGGTATTCGTCCGAACCCACGTAGACCGGAGCCTGGCGCAGGGCCGCATGGACGCCGAACAGGCTGGATTTTTCCCACTCCCAGCGCTTGGCGCTCGCCACCAGATGCTCCGGGATTTCGCTTTCCTCGAAAAAAGTGAGGAAATTCTGTTTCGGGTCCACGGTGGAAGCCACGGCCCGGGCCCGAATCTCCGTGCCGTCCTCGGTGACCACCCCGGCTGCCCGGCCGTTTTCCAGGATCACCCGGACCACGGGCATCCGGTCCCAGATCTCCCCGCCAGCAGCAAGAACGGTCTTGTACAGGGCTGAGGAAAGCCGGTGGGAGCCGCCCGCGCAGAGGGCCGCGTTGGTCATGCGGTACACGTACAGGGGGAAGATGTAGCCCAAAGCCTCGAAGGGGGAGAGGCCCCACATGGTGAAGAGGTTCAGCACCGCGGCCCGCACCGGGTCGGCCAGTTCGTACTGGTCCAGCATCTCCATGGGGGTCAGCTCGGCCACCTCGTTGAACCTCCGGCCCACGTCGTCTTTGGCCCGCTCCAGAATCTGGACCTGTTCGATGGGCGGTACGGAAGGCACGTAGGTGCAGGGGATGAGGATCTTGTCCGAGAACTCCTTGAAGTCCGCGTACATGCGGGCGTAATTTTTGCCCTGGTCCGATCCGAAAGCCGAGGAAAGATACCCGGCGGTGCGTTCCGGGTCCCGGTAGAGGATCACCGGCTTTTCCCCGGGGTTTATATAGGCTGCCTGGACTTCGGGATAGATGTACCTCACCCCTTTTTCCGCCAAACGGAAATCCTGATGCGCGGGCATGATCTCGGCCATCATGTGGTAGATGGCGTGAAGATTGTGCTTGAACCCGCCGAACTCCAGGGTGTCCAGCCCGCCACCGGTCTCGTGGCGCGCTTCCAGGACCACCACCGAAAGCCCGGCCCGGGCCAGGTAGGCGGCGCAGGTGAGGCCGTTGGGCCCCGCTCCGATGATCACGACGTCGCAGTTCTTTTTCATGGCGCTATTTCACCCCCAGGTTCGCGGGTATGCGGGCCGCGTTTTCCAGGTACCACTGGCAGGCCTTGTATTTCCACCAGGGCTGGTCCCGGACGCCCATGTCCTCGGCAACCTCGCAGGCCGCGATGTAGCCCGGGGCCAGCCAGGAGGTTCCCCATGGATGGATGGAGTTGGACAGGTAGAGGTTCTTCATGAAAGTCCTCGCGCCGCCGCCCACGCACACGCCGGGAACGGGCCGGTTCTGGTAGAACTGCTCCGGGTTCACCGAGCCCCCGGACCAGTTGCCCCGGATGGCCGAGGGGTTGTTGCGGAACATGTCCATGGGCGTGTAGAGCACCCGGTCCAGGATCAGGTCCTTGAACCCCGGGGCATAGCGCTCGTAGGTGTCGGTGATCTGGTCGGCCAGGTCGTCCTTGATGTTGTCCCAACAGTCGAAGCCGGGAAGCCGGCCGTTTTTCCAGGACACGGGGGACGGAGGGACATCGAGCCACACAAAGGAGGTGTGGCAGCCCTCGGGCGCCTGGGTGGGGTCGGCCAGGGTGGGCACGAACCAGTTGGCGATGATGTCCGGGTGGATGCGGCCGGAAAGGAGGCTGGCCCCATAACGCTCCATCTCCCGGGAATCCTCTCCGCCGAAATAGCCCATAAAGGACCGCTGGATGCCCGGATCGTACCCGGCCGAGGCAAACTCCGGCGCGCCCTTCAGGGCGTAGTACACGCCAAAGAGATTTTGCTCCTCGTAGGAGAATTTGCCGATGGCGTGGGCCATTTTCGCGCCTATGACCTCCTCGCCCATCATGTGGAGGAAGGTGGGAACCACGGTGAGGTTGCTCACGACTTTTTTGGCCGTGATGGTTTCGTTGGGATAGATGGCGTCCGCCGACAGGGTGACGCCGACCACCTCGCCGTTTTCCACCACCAGCTTTTCCGCCGGGCAGCAGGTCATGATTTTCACGCCGTGGGCCGTGGCCGCGCGGACCAGGGCGTGGGTCACCTCGTGGGAACCTCCCCGGGACACGTGCACCGGGTAGATGGGGCCGGTGAGGGGGGCCAGAAGGGAGGTGCCGATGGCCCCCACGGTGCGGTGGATGGGCGCGATGCCGGAAATCCACGAAAGGCTTTGGATCATGGTCTTGATGTGCTCGGACTCGAACATGAGATCCATGACCTGGAAGCCGTTCATCTTGTAGACTTCCTCAAACGTGGCCCCGAGACCGATCTTTTTGTAGAACCCGTCCAGGAATTTGCCCAGGCGGCGCTCGTTTTCGTGGCTGGGGGCCTGGAAGGCAAAGGCGTGCATGATGTCCGTGACCTCTTCCAGGTTGGGAAGGAAGAGGTCCACGGCGGCAGCCAGGACTCCGGCGTCATGGGCGGAAAATTTTTCCCAGCTGGCCATGGTGGCAAAGGGGTCATTGGCCATGAGGACGTTTTTCCCGTCCGCGAACGTTTTCGCATACACGATGTCCGTGGTGCGGTACTCGATGCCGTATTTTTCCAGCTCCAGGTCGCCCATGGCCGGGCTCATGGCCGTGATGAGCCAGGTGGTGTGCAGGTTGTGGAGAAAGCCGGGGATGCCCGGCTCGGTGGTGTCGCAGTGGGCCCCGCACTCCCCCCGGTTTTCCAGCACCAGGGTTTTCAACCCGGCCCGGCCCAGGTATCCGGCGCAGGCTAGGCCGCTGATCCCCCCTCCGATGACGATGACGTCGTAATCCGGCATGGAAATCTCTCCTCTGGTTTACGGAATGAATGGCAGATCGGCGTATCCCGTTTTCCGGCGGTTCATTATCCGCGCCCCGGCCGGGCTGGGCGTCCCGGGCGGCTCCGGCGCATCATCTGGTCGTAGGCCGCGTTCACCTTTTCCTCCAGCTTGTCCTTGTCTTGGGCGGCGTGGCCTTCCTTTTTGAGCAGGTAGGAAATGTAGCGGTGGGCGTTGAAGACCCCCAGCTTCAGCACGCAGACGTGGAAAAGCATCTTGATGAACCCGGGAATGTCCTCCGGCCCCATGGTGATGCGGAACTCCCAGTTCACCGGGTCCTGCATCTGCCCGATGATGAGCACGTTCTCGCTTTCCGGGTCCTTTTTCACCACGTAGTTCAAGAAATCCATGGTGATCTCGGTGGTGCCCAAACCCCTGGACCAGAGTTTCATGAGATGCCTCCTTTTGGGTGGAAAATGGGTTGGAGGTAGTGGCCGGATTCTTGGAGGATTGCATTCCCTGGCGGTCCGGTACGCTGCCCAGGGGGAATGGGCCGGGCGACGACCTGGCCCATTGGCGGGGACGGCGCGCCTGGCGGGACGGCTGCGTCCATCAAACTGGTGGTGAGAAAAAGCATGACAGGCCTTCCCTGGAGGGGTAACCAATGGTTAGTAACCGATGGTTACTGTACGGGTGCGGAAATTTCCTGTCAACTCCAAATCCATCCTTCGTGACACCGGGGAAAGGGGAAGGGGTCGCGGGTTCTTCCCTCGGTTTCAGCTCCCGGCGGGCCCTGTCAAACGGTCCGCCAGGTTCAGGGCGCTGGCCACGGCCATTTCGGTTCCGATGCCCCGGGCCCCGGCGTCAGCCCCCACCAGGTAGAGCCCCTTCACCGGGGTCTCGTGACGCGGCCGGCGGGGACCGGACTGGTCCGGGGTCTGGGCCAGGCCGATGGCCTCGCCGTCCGGGTGGCCGGTGAGGCCCGTCACATCCGCCCGGCTGGTCCTGAACTCCCGGATCACCGCGCCGGCCAGGCCCGGAAACAGCTCCTTCACCTTGGCGTCCACCACGTCCAGGATTTCGTCACATAGCCCTTTCCCCGCCCGGGCCGGAGCGGCGGTCCCGGCGATGACGAGCTGTTTTCCCGGCGGGGCCAGGGAGGGGTCCAGGTTGGAGGGCACGGGCATGAAGATGTAGGGGTCTTTGGGCGGGACCCGGTTTTGCACGTAGGAGAATACCTCCTCTGCCGGGAGGTTCGGCATGTGGAACACCACCGGGTAGGGAATCACCGGCCGGTCCAGGGCGTATTGGATGGTGATGTAGGGGTTGGAATGCCGGAGTTTTCCGGCTCGTTCCACGAACTCGCGCCCCAGGGCGGACTCCCCGGCCAGCCCCGCGGTGAGGGCGATTCCCGCGTTGGAGATCACCCGGTCCGCCGGGAAGAATCCATCCTTGGTTTCCACGCCCTGGACCTCGTTGTTTTCCACCCGGATGTTTACAGCCCGGGTGTTGGTCAAGATCCTGCCTCCGGCTCGGTAGAGGGCCTTGGCAAAGGCGTCCGGGATGGCCTTGCATCCTCCGGCCGGGTAGCCGAAGGCCGACTCGTTGAACATCCGCCCGAAACAGAGGGCGAACTCGGCGGCGCTGACCGTGAGGTAATCCACGGCAAAGTAGAGCTGGCACAGGCAGTTCACGAAAACGTGCACCGCCGGGTCCGTGCTGTAGCGCAAAACGTATTCCCGGGCGGTGAGGTCCTCCATGTCCGGGCGGATCCGGCCTGACAAAAGGGCGCGGAAAAGTTTCCATGCCCCCGGGAGGCGGGAAGGCTTGATCCCCAGCCGGACCGCCAGAAGCGCCAGCCTTGGCAGGGGTTTGATGTCCAGGGGAAAATCGAAATCCGCGCGCCCCATGACCCGGCAGGAAGGATGGCGGGTCACGAAGGGGAGATCCACTCCCAGGCGGCGGGCTGCCTGGCCGTGGGGCCCCAGGTTGCCCAGGGAAAACATGTGCACCCCAAAGTCGCAGACAAAACCGTCCCGCGTGAAGGCCGCGCAACGCCCGCCGATGAAGGGGTGGGACTCCAGCACCGTGACCGATGCGCCCTTTTGGGCGAGAAGCGCGCCGCAGGCCAGCCCGCCCACGCCCGAACCGATGACCACCACTTTTTCCATCAGGAATCGGCTCCCTGGATCATCCGGGGAACAGGAGGAAATCGCCCCCATTCCCCGGGCCTTACTTCAGCCGCACATAGGACAGGATTCGCGTTTTCACGTCCTCCAAATAATCCGGATTCTCCAGGACCAGTTCCACGGCCTGGTTCGGGCAATAGCGTTCGCACCGGCCGCAGACCCGGCAGGCGTCCGTATGCACGGCCCGTCCGTTTTCCAGGCGGATGGCCTCGAAGATGCAGGTTTCGATGCAGGTTCCGCAGCCCTGGCAGGCGTCCGTCACGGTAACCCTGGCCCCGGGGATGGGCTCCATCATGTGGTCCATCTGCCTGCCCGCGTGGCGGTAGTAGCCCATCATGCAGCAGCAATGGCAGCAGAAGCACACGGACAGGAGCTGGTGCCGCTCCGGGGCCAGGAACAGAAAGTTGTCCACCCTCACCTTGCCCGCCATGGGCACCAGCCCATTTTTCACGGCCCGTTCCACGTGGGCGTGGGCCTCCTGGCGGCTGGCCCGGCGCCCGATCTTTTCCGGGATGTGGGCCAGGGCTGAGGGGCCCATGAACAGGCAGCCGATTCCGGGATCGTGGTTTTCACACTCCTGGGTTCGGCGGCAGAGGCATTCATCCATGAGGATGTGCTGCTCAGCCTGATCGATGAGGTCATGGAGGATCTGGGGCGGCAGGA
>JAHJUF010000216.1 GCA_018829095.1 Pseudomonadota bacterium
TCCCGGTGAAGCGCAACGCCGCAGATCGTGTTTTTGGGCAGCCTGTCAGGCTTCCTGTTCCAGTTCCTGAAAGGCCGGGAGGAAGGTGCGGAGGAGGGTTTCCAGAATCCAGCGGCGCCAGGCGGGGTCCCGGGGGGAGAGGCCCAGGATGGCGGCGGGGTACTCGGCCGCGCCGGTGAAGCTGTAGACCAGGGTGATGAGGGTGTAGAGCCACATGGGAAGCCGCCGGTCCCGGGCCCGGATGGGGAGCAAGCGCGCCACCTGGCCGAAGAGCCGGGAATGGAACCGGGAGATGTGGTCAAAGCCCGCCAGGTCCGCGAACCGGTCGGCCTGGGCGATGTTGTGCATGATAAGCCCCAGGGCCTCCTGGTTGTCCACGCAGTAGACAAGGGCGCGGCTCAGATACAGGGAGAAAAGCTCGTCAGCCGGCATGCCCGCCAGGCCTTGGTGCCAGGTGTCCGCCACCCGGTCAAACTCCTCGAACAGATCCTCCACCACGGCACCGAAGAGTTCCTCCTTGGAGGGGAAGTAGTGGTGGATGAGGGTGAAGTCGAACCGCCCGGCCTGGCCGACGGCCCGGATGCTGGCCGCGTTGTAGGGCCGGGAGGAAAAGACCTTCCGGGCGGCGGCAAGGATCATGGCCCGACTGGCCTCGCCCTTGGTCCGGGATTCGCTGTTTCCGCCCTCCCCTTCTCCGGAGGCCCCCCGGTCCGCCTCGTCCCGGGCGCAGGCGGCCAAAAGCCGGTCCACGGGCAGGGGGCGGCCCTCGCCCAGGGCCGCCAGGGCAGGGCCGAACACGGCCGCCAGCATGGCGGAAACCCAGTCCCGGTAGGCCTCCTCCCCGGAAAGGCCCAGGGACCGGACATGGAAGGACGCGGCCCCGATGAAGTGGGCCAGCACCGTGATGAACACCAGGAGGAACCGGTCCACCTCCTCTTCCGGCGCGCCGGCCAGCACCCGCTCCATGAGAAGGGACCGGACCCTTTCCCGCACCACGGCCATGCGGGCCGCCCCCGGCAGGCTCCTGCCCGTGCCGGATTCGCCCATGTTCAGCATGATGGCCCGGAAGGGCGCCGGGTGGGCGAAGGCATGGCCAAGGAGCGCCCGGACAAAGGGAGGGAGCGTGCTTTCGGCCCGGCTGTCCAGGCTGTCCAGGATCCGGGGCAGGTCCGCGAGGATCTCGTCCTCCAGCCCCTGGGTCACGGTCTCGAACAGTCCGTCCTTGGACCCGAAATGGTAGGGGATCAGGGGGTGGCGCACCCCGGCGGCCTCGCCGATCATGCGCATGGACGCGGCATGGTAGGGCAGGGTGGTGAACAGTTCCCGGGCCGCGGCCAGGATGCGGGCCCGGGAGCTGTTGGCCTCCTGGTGAGGCATTATGGGATTTCGTTTTTTCATGATTTTTTCGTTCGAAAGCAGACTATCACGGAGCGGGTTTGAGGACAAGGGATTTTACCGGACGTAGAAATATTCTTGACACCTGCCGCGCCTCTTGTTTATTCTCCGCTTACCATACGTAGAAACAGGTCGCGCCGCCGGGCCCATGATCCGGAACCGGAAAGGCCGTTGCAAGCCTGAAACCCCGCCAAAACCCAACTCCTGAATCGCGGGTTTTCTTAAGGGCTCTTTCTGTCCGCACCCCCGCATTTCAAAAGAAAGATCCCCAAAAACAAAGAAAGGGGAGGACAAACATGGACGCACCCTGGGACGTGGGGAGGATCATCAGCAAGCGGGCGGGGCTCATGCCGGACAAGCTGGCGCTCATTTTCGAGGACAGGCCCGTGACCTTCCGGGAGCTGAACGAGGGCGCCAACCGGTTTGCCCGGTTTCTCCAGGCCAGAGGCATGGAAAAGGGCGACCGCCTGGTGTTCATCGCCCTGAACTGCGTGGAGTTCCTGGAAGCCTATCTGGGCTGCGCCAAAGTAGGGGTGGTTTTCGTGCCCCTGAACTGGCGGCTGGTGGGGCCGGAGCTGGAATTCCAGATCAACGACTGCGGCGCGCGCATGATGGTGTTCCAGGACGCCTTCCTGGGAAGCGTGGACCTCATCCGGGGGCATTTGCCCGTGGATGAGGACAAGTACCTGTATCTGAAGGGCATCATGCCCGGCCTGCCCGAGCGCCCGTCCTGGGCCAAAGACTATCACGAGGCCGTGGGGGCCATGCCCCCGGACGAGCCCGTGGTGGAAGACCCGGTGCGCATGGATGACCCCCTGGCCATCGTGTACACCTCCGGGGTCACGGGAAACCCCAAGGGCGCGGTGCTCTCCCACGGCCAGACCTATTTCAAGAACTTCCAGGTGGCCCTGTATTCCGGCGGCAACTCCGATGACGTGGTCCTGGCCCAGCTTCCGCTTTTCCATTCCGGCGGGATCTTCATCGTGGCCACCCCATCGCTCATGGGCGGCACCACCATGATCATGCGGGCCGGGTTCGACCCCAACCAGTTCGCCGAGGACATCCAGAAGTACCGGGCCAACGTGGTGTTCGCCCTCACCACCATGTGGCGGTTCATCCTGGATTCCGGAAAGCTCGACCAGGTGGACAAAAGCAGCGTGCACACGGTGGTGGGCGGCGGCGAGCGCACCCCTCCATCGCTGTTCAAGGAGCTTTCCAAGCGGGGCCTGAATCTCCAGCAGGGTTTCGGTCAGACCGAGTGCTCGGCCATGACCGTCATGCCCAAAGAGGACATCCTGCGCAAGATGGGCTCGGTGGGCAAACCCGGGTTTTTCGTCCATCTCTGGATCGCGGGCGTGACGGGTGAGCCCCTGCAGTCCGGGGAGATCGGCGAAATCATGGCCCGGGGGCCCACGGTCATGAGCGGGTACTGGAACCTGCCCCAAAAGACGGAGGACGCCTTTTTCAACGGGTCGCTCCGCACCGGCGACCTGGGCTACATGGACGAGGAGGGGTTTCTCTACATCGTGGACCGGGCCAAGGAAATGTACCGGTCCGGGGGGGAGAACGTGTACCCGGCCGAGGTGGAAAAAGTCCTCACCTCCCACCCGAAGATCGCCAACGCGGCCATCATCGGCGTGCCGGACGACAAGTGGGGCGAAACGGGCGTGGCCTTCATCCTGCCCATGCTGGGCCAGAAGATCTCCGAAGAGGATGTGCGGGAACATCTTCAGGGCAAGGTGGCCCGGTTCAAGCACCCCGCCCACATCCGCTTTGTCACCGAACTGCCGCTCACCGCCACCATGAAGATCCGCAAGGCGGCGCTCAAGGAGGAATACGCGAAAGACCTGTAAGGCCCGGAGAATGGCCCGGGATCAGAGGCCCAGGTAGGTCTTGCGGATCACCTCGTCTTCCAGGAGGTCCGCGCACTTGCCCTGGGCGATGATCTTGCCCGAGGAGAGCACGTAGCTTCTGGTGGCCATGCTGAACACGGTGGCCACCTCCTGTTCCACCAAAAGGATGGTGATGCCCAGGTCCAGGATTTCCCGGATCTTGTTGAACACCTCCTGGCGCAGGAGGGGGGCCAGGCCCGTGGAGGGCTCATCGATGCACAGGAGCTTGGGCCTGGACATGAGGGCCCGGCCCACGGCCAGCATCTGCTGCTCGCCGCCGGACAGGGTCCCGGACACCTGGTTCTTCCGCTGGGCCAGAACCGGAAAAAGCTGGTAGACCTTGTCCAGTTCCTCCTGGGTGTCCTTCTTGCCCAGGTGCAGGAATCCGCCCGCCGTGAGGTTTTCCAGCACGCTCATTTCCCTGAACGGCCGCCGGCGCTCCGGGCAGTGCACCAGGCCCATGCGCACGATCTCGTGGGCGGGCATTTTTCCGATGTCCCGGCCGTCGAAGCGGATGGTTCCCTCCATGACCACATCGCCTCCGGCCGTGCCCCGGTGGATCATCTTGTCCCAGGCCACCAGGCCGGTTATGGCCCTCAGCACCGTGGTCTTGCCCGCGCCGTTGGGCCCCACCAGAGCCACCATCTCCCCGGCTTCCACCGACAGGCTCACGTCGTTGATGAGCACGGCCTTGTCGTAGCGCACCTTCAGATTGGAAACATCTAGGAGCATGAGGCGCCTCCATCCCCCAGATAGGCCTCGATCACCTGCGGGTTCTTCACGATTTCCTCCGGAGTGCCGTCAGCCAGGATGGTGCCGAAATTGAGCACGATGATGCGGTCCACGATCTTCATGAGTTGCTGGAGCTTGTGCTCGATGATGATCATGGCCGGACCCTCGCTGTGGAGCCGTCCGAAA
>JAHJUF010000454.1 GCA_018829095.1 Pseudomonadota bacterium
AATGTTATAGCACGTATCCGTCGTCTTCCACGCGCATCCCAGAAAGAAGTATACGAAGCGTTGAAGAAGGCTTTTGCAGATAAAAGTTATGACTGATACATACCACCTATTTCGATACTTCAAGAGATTTCCAACCAGCGATTCGACACCGTCCGGGTGATGAACCCGCCCGACGGGTCAGCCGCGCGTTAGCCTTTTAATTTTATAGGAGAAAAAAATGAATGATTTTGCAGTGCCACTTCCAAAATTGACAGCGTAAACTGCGACAACCAGAGGGGGGACAGCGGGATGCTCATGTAATTATGCGTTTCTGCCTTTTGGATACTTCAAAAACCTTTTTATGGTAATGTGTAATAACAGCCATATCTTCTCATAAAATATAACAACATTCCAGAGGATCAGATATGCAGATGAAATCAAAATCGCTTGCTCAGCAAAGAGTTGATCAAATTCGATATTTTCAAGCTGAATTAGCACTCATAGAAAAGGAACAAGTTTTATCTCTGGATGAGCAGCAGCGTTTGGCCATGACCCGCTACCATGAAAATTTAATTGAACAAATGGCCTCTTTGTTTGATGTCGATACCAGCAAAAGTGAAAAACAACTCAGCCTGGGAATGAAAATAGCTTCTTTCCTCGGAGCGTTGGGATTGGCCGCCAGCGTGTTTTTTCTTTTTTACCAGTTCTGGGGTCGATTTGCGACAAGCTCACAGGTTATTATTTTAATATTAGCCCCTCTTGTCGGTCTATCTGCCACTCTGTATGCAGCCCAAAAAGAAAAAACAGGATATATATCAAAAGTTATCGGTATGGTGAGTTTGGCTTGTTTTATACTGAATCTTTTCATGTTCGGCCAGATTTTCAACATCACACCAAGTTCCAATGCCTTCCTGGTATGGGCTGCCTTTGCATTTATTCTGGCTTATGCCGCAGATGCCCGCCTGCTGCTTGCTGCCGGCATTATATGCCTGACTGCATTTCTATCCGCAAAAGCCGGGACCTGGAGCGGATGTTACTGGATTCATTTTGGAGAACGCCCGGAAATTTTTTCCCGGCTGCGATCCTGTTGTTTCTTATAGCATATATCCCTCACAACAGTTTTTCTGGATTTAACGTCATTTACAGGGTTTTTGCCATGCTTATTTTCTTTATTCCGATCCTGATACTGTCCAACTGGGGTTCCATCAGTTATTTTTCGCTGGATTCGGAATCGGTGGAAGCCATTTACCAGATAGCCGGCTTTATTTTCAGCGCTGCTGCCATCTGGCTGGGCATAAGTAAAAGCTGGCCTGATGTGGTAAACACCGGCAATGTCTTTTTTACCATCTTCCTTTATACGAAATTCTACGACTGGTGGTGGAAATGGATGCCGAAATATCTGTTTTTCCTGGTTATCGGTTTGACAGCAATTCTGATACTCATGATATTCAAAAGGCTCCGAAAAGCATTAATCGACAAAAACCTGGAGGTGACGACATGAAAATCTTCTTATCTTCCCGCAGGCTTTTTGCCATTGGTTTTTTTATACTTCTTACAACGAACGTCATCGTTCTTGCTGGTGTTGCCGCCAACCGGTCTGGAAAGCCTGAAGCTTTAATCGAGCTTACAGAACGTGAACTTCAATTGCCATACTATAATACTAAAGAAGAAAACAGCGGCCTTTCGCTCCGCCTTGACTGGCGGACTTTAGATGAAGAAAGCGACAACAGCTCCTATTACGGTTATTGCAGTCGCTCAAGATATCCGGAATGGTTTACCGCAGACAAACTGATGGAATTAGGATTCGATTTGGATGCCTTTAAAAAAATGAGCAATAAAATGGAAAAGTATAAAGAACCGATTCCGAAGCAAGTTTTCATAGTACTTGAATTAGACGGTGAACCCTATCAGCGAGCCGTTAAAAGAGCTGAAGCAGCCCTGACAAAAATAAAAGAGCGGTTGGCATCGCTCCCGGAAGATAAGGAGTTAAAAGAGAAATTGAAAAATGCAGAAAAAAGGCTGGTGGATGAAAACACCTCCAGCTCACGCCTTTTTGCGGTTGATGCGGGTCTTTATCCCGAAAAACTCAGAGCGAAATACCCTGACCGGGGGAAATATATCATCACCCGGGGTGTGGTGAAACCCTCCCGCACTCACATTAACAAAAAGGAGAAAATCAACGGGTATATTTCAGAATTGAGTGTGGATAATATCCATGTTCCTCTGAAACATAGAAAGATAATAGATGCTGTACTTGAGCATAACAAACCGGCTAAAAACGAAGAAAGGCCGCCCAGATATACGGCTCAAGTGGCTTACGGCAGCCGTTTTGAACCTTGGATTGTATCCGTTTCCAGCCTGGAAAATAAATCAAAATAAACATAGAGGCATATGGATATGAAATCACGGAAAGTAATCGATGGAATTCTACTCAGTTTTTCATTTGTATTGTTAATATTGATCGGATGCGGCGGCATGGCTGTCGGGCAGTCACCGGTGGATAATTTGGCTATAAAGGGATACGATACCGTCGCATATTTCAATGCCGGCAAAGCACTGAAAGGCAATGAGTCATTTGCCTTCAAGTGGCATGACATGACCTGGTATTTCTCAACCAAAGAGAACAGGGATCTGTTTGCGGCCAGTCCTGAGAAATACGCTCCGCAATATGACGGTTATTGTGCCTGGGCCATGACGGAGACACGTAAAGCCCAAACCGATCCTGAAGAATGGAAGATCGTTGACGGGAAGCTTTACCTGAATTGCAGCAGAGCAGCATACGAAAAATGGAGCAGGGATATTCCCGGTAACATCAAAAAAGCCGATACGAACTGGTTAAA
>JAHJUF010000217.1 GCA_018829095.1 Pseudomonadota bacterium
GCCTGGGAGGGGTCGGCCCGGATGGCCGTGGGACCGGACCGGGTGGAGATCCAGAGCCTGGACCTGGCGGGCAACGGCCCGGCCCTCTCCGTGTCGGGATGGGCGGCGTACACCGGGGCCCTGTCCGTGGCCCTGGCCGCCTGGGACATCCGCCTGGACGACATGGCCTTGCGCCTGGCCCCCAGTCAGAAAATCCAGGGCCTGGCCTGGGCTGACCTTCGGGTGGAAAACAGCCTGGCCGAGCCCCGTATGGAGCTTTCGGCCGGGGTGGACGGGCTTTGGGTGAAGGAGGGTCTGCCCCGGGCCGGGGTGGAGCTTTCCGCCTCCTATGAAAGCGGCGCGGCCCGGGTCCGGGCGGAAGTCCGGCCCGAAGGCGGAGGGATGATCAAGGCCTCGGGCGCGGTTCCCCTTTCCCTGGGGCTGCCCCTGCCTGAACCCTGGCTCAAGGACTCGGGCCTGGACTTGGCTGTCACGGCCCAAGACCTGCCCCTGGGGTTCATGGCCGGGCTGACCTCCCGGGTGGAGGAGCTTCTTGCCGTGGCCGGGGCGGACCTGACCCTCACGGGCGACCCCCGGGCCCCGGCCGTGGCGGGGCGGGTCGAGATTTCCGGCGAACGCCTGGCCCTGGCGGGGGTTGCGGAGCCCTTCCGGGACCTTTCGGCGGACCTTTCCCTGGACCCCGGCGGCGTCACGGTCCACGAGCTGTTCGCCCGGCTGGGGGAGACAGGGAGCCTCACGGCCTCGGGCTCCTTCGGGACCGGGGGAGGCGCGGACCTCACCGCCCGGGTCCAAGGCCTGGACCTCCTGCCCTGGACCCGGGGCCTCCTGCCCGGCCCGGAGCTTTCCGGCACGGCCGGAGCGGAAATCTCCCTGTCCGGCAGCCCGGCGGCCCCGGTGGTGCGGATCCTGGCCCGGGTGGAGGGCCTGGGCCCCCCGGACCGGCCGGAAATCCCAGCTTCGGACCTCTCCGTGGACGCTTCCTACGCCCAAGGCCTGGCTGAATTCTCCGGCCGCCTGGCCCCCCGTTCCGGGGGGGATTTCACGGTGAGGGGGAGCCTGCCCCTGACCCTGGCCTGGCCCCTGGCCCAGGACTGGCTCCCCGGCCAGGGCCTGGAAACGGACATTCGGGGGAACAACCTTTCCCTGGCTTTCCTCCCGGCCTGGATCAAGGCCGTGGAAAACACGGACGCGGTGCTGGAGCTTACGGCCCGGATCTCTGGGGTCCCCCGGTCCCCGGCCTTTTCCGGCGAGGCCCGGGTCCAGGGCGGCAAGCTGGCCCTGGCCGGCCGGGAAGAACCCCTGACCGCTCTTTCCGCCCGGCTGGCCTGGGATTCCCGGAACCGGATACGGCTGGAGGACTTTTCCGCCCGGTCCGGGGACCGGGGCACCATCCAGGCCCGGGGGAGCCTGGACCTGACGGACGGTCGTCCCGAATCCGTGGAAGCATCTCTTTCCTGCAAGGACCTGGAGGTCTCTGCCGGGGGCCTGGCCACGGCCTGGATGGGGGCGGACCTCGCGGTCCGGGGGCCCCTGCCCGGGGCGGGCCTCACGGGCCAGGTCCGGGTGGGCAAGGGCGAGTTCCGCCTGGAGAAGTTCCTGGAAAGCCGCGCCCGGCGGGTCACGGGCCTGGAGGACGTGCGCTTCGTGGGGGAGGAAAAGCCCAGACCCGCGCCCAAACCGGAACTTTTCCGGAAGGCCGCCATGGACGTGAATATCCGGGTGGACGGCCCCTTCTGGGTCCGGGGGGCCGGGGCCCAGGTGGAACTGGGCGGGGAATTCCGGGCCGTCAAACCCCCGGAGGCCGAGGACCTGTCCCTGGGGGGACACCTGGACAGCCTGCGGGGATTCTACACCTTTTCCGGGCGGACCTTCGAGGTGCGGCCCGGCCGGGTGATCTTCACGGGCCGCAAGCCGCCGGACCCCAACCTGGACATCCCGGCCGCCTACCGGGTGGCGGACGCCACGGTGCTCCTGCACATCGGGGGTTCGGCCTCGTCCCCCAGCCTGACCCTTTCCGGCGATCCGCCCATGGGCGAGACCGAGGCCATGAGCTACCTCATGTTCGGAAAACCCCCGGACCGGCTTTCCGGGGGCCAGTCCGCATCCCTCCAGCAGCAGGCCATGGGTTTCTTCGGCTCCCGGGTCATCGACGAACTCAGGCAGTACCTGGGCCAGGAAGTGCCTCTGGACCTCCTGACCCTGGAAAAGGGGAGCGGCCAGGAATCCGGGGCCCAGGTGGTCATGGGCAAGTACATCAACCCCGACCTCTTCGTGACCTACCGCCGGGGCGTGGGAGGGGAGGGGGGCAACGAGGTTCGCCTGGAATACAGCCTGAGCCCCCACGTCAGCATCCAGAGCCAGGTTTCGGAAACCGAATCCGGCGCGGACCTGTTTTTCGTCCTGGATTACTGAGTTCCGTACCAGCCGCATTGCTTTTGACCGGGCATTTTGCTAAGGATTCTAATTGGAAGGGTGGGGCCCGGGCCGATTGCCCGGCGAAGGGCGGCGGGCGAGGTCTTCCGGCCAGGTCTTTTTCCCGTTGGGAGCCCACCTGCTTCCGCCTTTGGCGATCCAACCATCCCGACTCCTTGACGGAAGCTCCCCGCCCGGCGGCGGTGGTTTCCTTTCCCCAGGGGCTGGTGCGTCCCTTGCGGCCACGGCCCGGGAACCCGGAGAAAAGCCATGAGCGCCAACGATTCCACCCCCCAAAAGCCCCGCGCCCCCCAGGCGCCCCGTTCCATGGACCAGGCCAGGACCGTGATCTCCCCCGGCGGGCCGCGGCCCACGGACCTGGACGACACGAAAACCATCCTGACCCCTGGGGGACAAAATTCCGCAGACCTGGACGACACCGCCACCATGCTCTCCCCCGGGACGGGCCGGGGCGGGGACCTGGACGGCGCGGAAACCATGCTGGCCCCGGGCAGGGGCCTGGACGGCGCGGCCACCCGCTTGACGCCGGGTAAAAAACCGGGGCTGGACGACACGGAAACGCGGCTCGCCCCGGGCGGCGCGGACCAGCAGACCGTCACCGTGGCCGTGCGGGCGTTTTCCGGGGCCCGGCCGGGCATGCCGCTGCCTCCGGGGGACCGGTTCGAGATCCTGGAGGAGCTGGGGGCCGGGGGCATGGGCGTGGTGTACCGCGCCCGGGACAGGAAGCTCTCCCGGGAGGTGGCGTTGAAATCCCTGCTTCCCGGCTCCATCGCGGACAAGAAGATCCTCGCCCGGTTCTGGCGGGAGGCCAAGGCCATTGCCAGCCTGAACCACTTCAACATCGTGGGCATCCACAACGTCCTGGAGGCAAAAAACGGCATCTGGATCGAGATGGAGTACGTGCCCGGCGGCAGCCTCACGGACCTGGTGGGCCGGGAAGGCCCCCTGGAGGCCACGGCCGCCCGGAAGATGGGCCTCGCCCTTTGCGACGCCCTGGCCCACGCCCACTCCAAGGGCATCCTCCATCGGGATATCAAGCCCGGCAACATCCTCCTCACCGAGGACGGCCTCCCCAAACTGGGGGACTTCGGCCTGGCCCAGGACAAGGAGAACCAGGAAGCCATGACGCTTCCCGGGACCATGATGGGCACCCTCCACTTCGCGGCCCCGGAACAGCTTTCCGATGCCGGGAGCGTGGACGCGAGGAGCGACATCTACGGCCTGGGAGCCACCCTGTACGCGGCCTTGACCGGCGAGCCCCCCCGGGCCATCCGCCTGGAGCGCATCCCCGAGTCCCTCCGGGCCGTGGTGGGTAAAAGCCTGGAAGGGGACCCGGACAAACGCTTTGCCTCGGCCCTGGAGATGAAGGAGGCCCTGGAGAAATCGGCCCCGGCCCGGGGCGCGGCCCGGACGCTGTCCTGCGGGGAATGCGGGTTCGAGAACCCCACGGGCGTGCGGTTCTGCCAGAAGTGCGGCAAGGGGCTCTTCAGCCAGGTGGAAAAATGCGTGAAATGCGGGTGGGAAAACGAGCAGGGAGCCGAGTTCTGCGGCAAGTGCGGCGACAACATGGCGCTCTTCCGCTCCATCATGAAGGCCCGGGAAGCCTTCAAAAAGGGAGAGATGGCCCAGGCCGAGCGGCTGTACCAGGCCGCCCAGGATCTCGATGAGAAGAACGACGAGGCCAAGGCGCGCCTGAGGCTCATCCGGGAGAACAAGAACCGCATCCGCCAGCTCTGGGCCCAGGCCGAAAGGGCGGCGGAGATGAACGACAAGGAGAGCGCGGCCCGGGCCTACAAGGACATTCTGGATCTCGACCCCAGCCACCAGGAGGCCAGGAAACGCATGGACGCGGCCCGGGAATGGCTGGTGGACGTGCGGGTGCGCCGGGCCCGGACCTTCTTTGCCACCAAAAAAGACGACAAGGCTCTGGAGCAGATCCTGGTGGTCCTGGACGTGGCCCCGGAAAACGAGGAGGCCAACCACATCTTCGAGCAGCTCACGCGCCGCTACAAGCCCGCCGCCCAGGCCAAAAGGGAGCGGGAAGGCGGCGAGGTGGTGCCCATGAATCTCTCCTCGGGCAAGGTGAACCGCAAGGTCTTCCAGGTGACCGTTCCCACCGGCCGCATGATGATGCCCGGCATCGGCATGCAGGTCGACGGCGAGAAGGCGCAGAAGGACGACTAC
>JAHJUF010000218.1 GCA_018829095.1 Pseudomonadota bacterium
ACGGGCAGCTTAAACTGCTGGTACATCAAGCAGGTTTTCCGCAACTGCCCCGATGTGGCTATTCCTGACGCCATCGACGACGATATAACCCCGGGAGAGGTCACGGACAGTATCGCCATTGCCGGCACGGGCCTTTTGGTGGACTCCACCTTTGTTTTGGACGTGGACATCACCCACACCTACTATCCGGACCTGGAGATTCTCCTGACCTCTCCGGAGGGAACCACCCTGACGATCCGGCCCTACGGGGATGGGGACGGCGAGGACATGCTCCAAGGATTCTCTCTGACGGGTTTTGAGGGGGAGGCCCTGGACGGCGAGTGGACCATCACTGTCCAGGACTGGTGGACTGCGGGCACGGGCACCCTGAACTGCTGGACCATCCGGTATCTGGAGGATTTCACCGATCCCGACTGCCCTGTGGTCCCCATCCCCCTGGCCATCGCAGACAACGTCACACCCTCTGAAACCACTTCCGAGATCACCTTCGCCGCGACGGGCAAGACCGTGGACATCGCCTTCACCGTGGAGGTCAACATAGGACATCCCTGGGTCGGCGACCTGGCGGTCCGTCTGACATCGCCCTTGGGCACCACCGTGACCCTTCTGGACAAGGACACCGGAGAAGGATCTGAGCTGGCGGAAACTTACACCACGAATGGCCCGCTGGTGGATTTCCTCGGCGAGGATCTGGACGGCACATGGGTCCTCACCGTGGAGAACTGGTACGAATGGGAAACTGGAGAGCTGCGCTGCTGGAAGATCACGCAACCCGAGTTCTCATGGACCGAGGACTGTCCTGCCCTGGACATCCCGGATTGCATCGATGACGAGGTGACGCCTTCCCAGGTGACTTCGGACATTGTCCTGGCCACCCCGAACACCGTATCCGGCGAGTTTGCGGTTGGCGTTGACATCAGCCACACCTACCGCGGGGACCTGAAGCTGCTCCTCACCTCACCCTCGGGCACCACCTTGCTTCTGAAAACCTACAATGATGATGGCAATGAAGACGTGCTGGGCGTTTATCCCTATTCCCTGATACCGGCCGGTAGCTTTTCGGCTTTTGTGGGAGAGCCCCTGGCCGGAACCTGGACGCTCACCATCGAAGACTGGTGGACCGGAGATACAGGCACTCTGAACTGCTGGGCAATCAGCGATCCGGGGACTCCCCCGGCGGGAGACGGAGCTGACTGGGACTTCGAGGACGGCACCACCGGGGACTGGTTCATTTACAGAAACTCCAACCTCACGGTCATGCGGAACGTTCTGGACCCCGACGAGGGGGACCAGGTCATTGAACTTCGGGCCAACACCATGGACACCTGGTTCTGCCTTGGCGCGCCGGGTGGCGGCGATCTGGGGGAAACCCACACGGTGCTCCAGTGGAAGATGAAGTCCCTGGGCCTGTTCTACTTCTACGTGAAGGTGACCACCCCGGCGGGCGAACGCTGGCTCTACTACACGCCCTCGGACGTGGACAAGCTCCTCCAGAATCTCTATGTCCACCACGGCGCGGGCTACGCCGCCACCTATGGCCAGTGGAGCACCTATGTCCGCGACCTGGCCGCCGACCTGGACGAGGCCGAGCCGGGCAACACCATCACCACGGTGGACTGCCTGTTCGTCCGGGGCGTCAACGTCCGCATTGACGACATCGCCTTCCTGGCAGCCATCCCGGCCGGCTGGGACTCGGACGGGGACGGGCTTACCGACGCCGAGGAGAACGATGTCTACGGCACCAGCCCCTACAACGCGGACACGGACAACGACGGCATGAACGACGGCCCGGAAGCCGCCATGTGGGGCGTGGATTGGAACGGGGACGCCGACGATGACGGCACGGTGAACCTCCTGGACGAGGACTCCGATGACGACGGGTTCCTCGACGGGATGGAGAACGCTGCGGGTTCCGACCCGGCGGACCCCCTCTCCGTGCCCGCAGTGGCCCGGAACTTTGAGGACGGCTCCACGGCCGGCTGGTACATCGCCTCGGGCCAGGGAATCATCCGCAACGTGGCTGACGCGGAAAACGGCACCCTGGTGACGGAACTCCGGGGATCGCGCACCTCCACCATGTACGGCCTGGTCCGGGAGGATGGCACGCCCTGGCAGGACAACGTGAACACCTCCATCACCTGGAAGATGAAGTATTCGGAGATGTACTACATCTACGTGGACGCCGTCACGACCTTCGGGCACCGTTACATGTACTACACGCCCCACGACGCGGACTACCTCTCCCTGGGCGATTATGTGCACCACGGCCTGGGAATCTCCTCCAGGGACGGCACATGGCGGACCTTCACCCGGGATCTCGCCGCCGACCTGGACGAGGCCGAGCCGGGCAACATTATCCTGGAAGTGAACCGCTTCCTCATCCGGGGTTCGGGCCGGATAGACGACGTGGCCCTGGTGGGCGGCGGGGGATAGTGATGGATTGATCTGAAATCACGCCAATAAAAAGGGGGCCGCTTTCCATGAAAGCGGCTCCCTTTGATTTTTTCCGCCAAAACACCTCCGAAAAAAGGTTCAGGATACCTCCTGGAAGGCTGCCGCTAGGGACCTATGCCCTTCCACAAAATAAGCCGACCATTCGCAAAGGGCAGGCTCCGGCCTGGCCTATGGCTTTCCGGGAAATGAGCCGGAGCCAAGCATTGCCAAGGACTTCGGGTGCTTTCTTTCCCGCCGTGGCCAGGCGCCCGCCTGGCGATTCCAGGGATGCACGGCTACCGACAAGGATCGTCTGCCTGTTTGGTAAATGGGTATCAAGGCAAAGGGGCGGCACGAAGAGGGATTTTTGCGGGAGATGATGCGCCCGGCCGCCGCGACCCATGGCGCAAGGATGGTTTTGGGAGAGGGGTCCTACTGGGGGTCCATCTTGATGCCCACGGTGTAGTCGCCCTTGCGGCCGCCCGAGGTGATGGGGGCCTTTTCCGCGACCGTGCCGGTTCCCCGGAACATGACGAAGTGGGAGAAGTACTGGACGTCGTTCAACTTCTGGCCCACCTTGAGACTCTCGAAGAAGTTCTTCTCGTTTCCCGGCAGGACAAGGCTGAGGCGGTTTCCCCGCTGGGTGGTGACGTCCAACTCCAGGCACTGGCCCTTGGCCGGGCCCTCCTCGATGGTGATCTCCATGGAGCAGATCTCGATGGGCTCCTCATCCAGGGCCTCCTCGGCCTTGGCCATGGCCTCGATTTCGCTCTTGGGTTTCACCAGGCCCGTGGGGGCCGAGCTGGGGGGGGCGGGCTCGGGAGCCACGGAGGGCTCCTCGGAAAGGTCGAGATCCGCCATTTCGAGTTCGGCCTCGGCCTCGGGCTCGGGCTCGGGCTCGGGGGGCGGGATGAAGGTCGGGATCCGGCTCTCCAACTCCACCATCTCGCCCTTTTTCTTCAGGAGCTCCTGAAGGTAGATGCGGAGGCCCTCGATTTCTTCGTCCGGGAAGCCCTGGTCGGGAAACCAGTCGTTGTACTGCTGAATCGCGGCGTCCGTGCTGCCCGTGGCCAAGTGGCACTTCAATGCGTTCTTGGCGGCGGGTACACGCAGGGCGTCGATTTTCACCAGTTTCTTGAACTCGATGAGAGCCCGTTCGAACTGGCGGAGCTGGGCAAGGGCGATGGCGCCCTTGAAGGCGGAGGCTCCCTTGTCCTTCTGTTCCTTGTCCTGGGCGAAGAAGCCCTTCACCAGATCCTGGACGTTGCCAGGGGCCGCGTGGGGGTCCTGCGGAAGGGCTTTCTCCTCCTCATCCGCCTCGGCCTTCATGGCCTGGATCTTCTTGCTGATGGCGGAAAGGAGCTGGTCCCGGTTCTTGATGTTATCGTTTTCGTGGAGGAGAAGCTTGACGTTGTTGTACTTCTGGATGGCCTCGTCAAAAAGGCCTTGCTGCCGATAGATTTCCGCTTCCTTGAAAAGCGTCTGGATTTTTCCTCGAAGATCCATCTATCGCCCTGGGGCCGGCCGGGGAAAGGACACGGCCCGTCGCCTAATGCGGGAGGGTCCCGCCGAATTGGAATGGTGCAACGTATCAGGAAAATAAAGTGTTCTGTCTCCGCCTGGGCCATAGACCCGGCCGGCGGAGAGGGAGGACCGATAATTTTTTACCTTATCACGGTCCCGCCCGAAAAGCCACAACCGGATCATGCGGCTTCTTCCTCGACGGTTACCTGGTGTACGATGACGCTTTCGGGGATCCCCTTGAAGGAGATGGAGTCCAGTCTCACCGAGGGCACGGCCTTGCCCATCTTCTCCAGGGTGCTGTCCGTGGTGAGGATCTGGCCCGGGCTGGCGTAGGAGCAGAGGCGCCGAGCCAGGTTCACGGCCGTGCCGATGACCGTGTACTCGTAACGGCTCCTGCCGCCCACGTTGCCCACCACCACCTCGC
>JAHJUF010000029.1 GCA_018829095.1 Pseudomonadota bacterium
AGGTTGCATGAGCCACCCGGCGAAGAAGGTTTCGGATGAGGGCTCCGGGAAACCCCCTTTTTCCGCCAGGGTCGTGTCCCTGGCCGAGAGGTTCACTGCCATGAACAGGATGGAAAACGCGGGGGGAAATCCCCTGCGCCTGCTGTCTGAAAAGGCCGGTCTGGTCCTGGGGGCGGGTGAGATGGGAGCCGTCCTGGCCCGGGCCGGGGTGGGCAAGACCGCCGTCTTGGTCCAGATCGCCCTGTCTCACCTCCTTTCCGGGAAGAACGTGCTCCATGTGTCCCTGGACCAGCCCGTGAAAAAGGTCTGCCTGTGGTATGATGAGGTTTACAACCACGTGGCCGGGCCGGTTGGAACCGGTTCGTCCGTGGATCCCTGGGAGACCATCCTGCCCAACCGGTTCGTCATGGCCTTCCAAGCCCAGGGGTTTTCCGCCGCCGTGCTGGAAGAACGCATCACGGACCTGACCGAGCAGGGGATTTTCTATCCCCAGGTGGTTCTGGTGGACGGCATGCTTGTGGATGAAGCCGCCCGGGAAGCCCTGACGGATCTTGCCCGGGTGGCCCGGGAAAACCGGCTGTCCATGTGGCTTTCGGTCCGCATCACCGCCGACGGCGAGAACGGCGGCCCGCCCCAACCCTTTGACCGGGTGGCGGACCTGTTTTCCACGGCGATCCTCCTCACCCCCGGCGAAGGGAAGATCCGTCTGACGCCGGTTCTGGGCCCCGGCATGGGCGACCCGGCCCGGGAACTGGCCCTGGACCCGTCCAGTCTGCTCATCGTGGAAAACGGGCAACCCTAAGACGAAAAAACGAAAGATCCAAGGCCCGCTCCCTCCGGGAGCCTTACTCCTCCCCGCAGTCGTGTCCGTGGGCAATGCAGCCTTCGCCCGAGTCGGCCACCTGGCCCGCCAGGAAAGCCTCGGCTACTTCCCGCACCCCACCGGAGCATCCCCGCACCACCTGGATGCCGTGGCGGACGAGCATGTTCACCGCCCCGCCCCCCATGTTCCCGGCCAGCATGACCGTAACGCCAAGTTCCGCCAGCTGGGGAACCACGTCGGACTTGCATCCGCACCCGGCGGGGGGGGGCAGCCGCTGTTCATCCACGATGTTTTTGTTCTCGTCCACGGTGAGGATGGCGAAAAACCGGCAGTGGCCGAAATGGCCGTCCACCTGGGTACCGTCCGAAGGCAAGGCGATTTTCATTTTTTGCTCCATGCTGGCAGGGGAGAAATTTTTATGGGAACCCGGTCTCTGGAGAAGCCTCCGGGCCCGTGTTCCTCATCCACCCGAAGCTCGGTTTCATAGGCCCCGGAGCCGGGGGCTGTCAAACGTTTTGAGATAAAGCCCAAAAAGATTTTCCGGCAAGCCGCTGAAAAGCCCCGCCGGCCCGGGTCTCCAATCTGCGTAATCCATTGATTCCCTTCCCCATACAAAAAAAGCCCGGGAGGCTTTCGCCTCCCGGGCTTTTGACTGTCGTTTCAACCTCCGAAAGGGGGCGGGCCTAGAACAGGCCGCTCACCTTGCCGGTGGTCGGGTCAACGTCGATCCGGCGGAAAGCCGGGTTGGAGCCCGTGCCGGGCATGAGGCTGATGGTGCCGGCGCAGGGGCAGAGGAATTTGGCGCCCGAGTAGATGAGCACGTCGCGGATGGGGAGCCGCCAGCCCTTGGGCACGCCCTTCTTGACCGGGTCGTGGGTCAGGGACAGGTGGGTTTTCACCATCATGGTGGCGAAGTCTGCGTACTTGGAATCGCTTTCCAGCATCTCGGCCTTGGCGTTGGCCTCGGGGGCCCAGTCCACGCCGTCGGCACCGTAGACTTCCTTGGCGATGAGAGCCACGCGGTCGCGGAGCTTCATCTCCAGGGGATACAGGAAGTCGAAGTTGTTCCCCTCGTTGCAGGCATCAATGACCGCGTCCGCGAACTCCAGGGCTCCGTCACCGCCCTTCTCCCAGTGCTTGGACTCGGCGCAGCGTGCGCCGGCGGCCTCGGCGGCCTTCTTCACGATGGCCACTTCCGCGTCGGTGTCCGTGTAGAAGCGGTTGACGCAGACCACGGGGTTGATGCCGGCCTTGCGGATGACGCCGATCATGTGCACCATATTCTCGCAACCCTTTTCCACCAGGGCCAGGTTCTCCTTGGTGTAGGCCTCGTCCAGGGCCTTGCCCGCCACCACCTTGGGCCCGCCGCCGTGCATCTTGAGCGCGCGGACGGTGGCGGTGAGCACGGACACGTGGGGCTTCAAGCCGGAGAAGCGGCACTTCACGTTCCAGAATTTCTCGAACCCGATGTCCGCGGCGAAGCCGGACTCGGTCACGTGGTAGTCGAACAGCTTCAGGGCAACGCGGTCGGCGATGATGGAACTCTGGCCCACGGCGATGTTGGCGAAGGGGCCGGCGTGGACAAAGCAGGGCTGATACTCGGCGGTGCTCATGAGGGTGGGGTTGATGGTGTTCCGCATGAAGGCGGCCATGGCATTGCCCACCTCCAGGTCGGCGCAGGTCACGGGCTTGCCGCTCTTGTCAAAGGCCACGGTGATCTTGTTGATGCGGTCCTTGAGGTCGGCCAGGTCCTTGGCCACGGCCAGGATGGCCATGAGCTCGGAGCCCACGGCGATGCCGAACTTGCTCTGCATGGTGTAGCCGTCCGTGCGGCCGCCCAGGCCGATGACGATGTTGCGGAGCGCCTGGGCGCAGAAGTCGATGATCCAGCCGAACTCCACGCGGGTGGGGTCGATGTCCAGGCGGCGCATGCCAGTGAGGCGCTTGAGCTGCTCGTCGTTGTAGTTCCGCTCGTGCTGCATGCGGGCGGTCATGGCCACCATACCCAGGTTGTGGGCGTTCATGATGTCGTTGATGTCGCCGGTCAGGCCCAGGGAGAACTCGGTCATGGGGATCAGGAGCGAGTTGCCGCCGCCGGCCGCCGTGCCCTTGACGTTCATGGTGGGGCCGCCCGAGGGCTGGCGCAGGGCGCCGCCCACGTTCATGCCGCGTTTGCCCAGGCCTTCCATGAGGCCCACGGAGGTGGTACTCTTGCCTTCGCCCAGGGGGGTGGGGGTGATGGCGGTCACCTCGATGTATTTCCCATCCGGATTATCCTTCAGGCGCTCGATGACTTTCAAGAAGTCGATCTTGGACAGCCGGCCCATGGGCAGCATCTCGTCCGCCTGCAAGCCCAGCTTCTCACGCCACTGCTCGGGCGTGGGCATGTTCTTCTCGGCTTCCTCGGAAATCTGCCAGTCTGCCATCTTTGTCGCATCGTAGGCCATTAAGATTCCTCCTTTTGCATGTAAGGGATGGTTTCCCGGTCCGGGAAACGCCATAGGGTCCGTGCCTGCCCAGCCACCCGGGCCGAGGATGTTCATTGTTTACGGTGTTGTCCCATAGCATGGCCGATCGGCCTTTGACAACCCATATCGGAATCCCGGCCGGACTCCGGAATCGGGGCTCCAACCCTTTGTCCTCATTGCCCATCCCTTGCCCATGGTGTGTGGTTATCATTGACCTTCCCCTCGGCGCTTGTTATCCTTGGAACAATGGAACCAGGAACCGTTGTCGAATATATCGAGAGGAAACAGATCCTCTGCGCGGTCGTCCTGCAGGTCAAAAAAAGCAAGCTCAGGCTCCTGGCCCAGGGAAACCGGGAGTCGTCCATCGCCGAGCATCGCGTGCTGATGGCCGACGGCCAGGTGCCCCCCCAGTTGGGGCGCGACCGGATGGCGGCTCTGGTGTCGGAGATCGCCCGGAAGCGGGAGGAGATGAAGTCCTCCGTGGACGTGGAGGAGCTTTGGGATGTCCTGCAAGACGAGCCCCAGTGGATAGACGCCACCTTCATGGCCGAACTGGCCTTTGGCGGCCCGGCGGACGCGGACCAGCGTTCCGCCGTGGTCCGGGCGTTTTTTGAGGACCGCGTTTTTTTCCGTTTCGACAACGACCGGTTTTATCCCCACTCCCCGGAAGAGGTGGAGGGCATTCAGGGCCGGGCCCGGGAGGATGCCCGGAGAGAGGCCTGCATCGC
>JAHJUF010000219.1 GCA_018829095.1 Pseudomonadota bacterium
AGCAGGGTGGACTTGCCCGAGCCCGAGGGCCCCACCACGCAGACCACGTCCGACTCGTCCACGCAAAGGGAAACGCCGTCCACAGCCCGGACCCCGCCGGGAAAGACCTTCACCGCGTCCTGGACCAGAATGGCGCAGGCCCCGGATGCGCCGCCGTTTCCCTGGCGGCTCATGTCCGCACCCTGAGCCGGGCCTCCATGGCCTGGGCCACGGCGGAAAGGGTTACGGTGATCGCCAGGTACAGGGCCGCCACGGTGAACCAGATCTCGAACGCAAGAAAGGTCTCGCTCACCACGGACTGGGCCCGCATGGTGAGGTCGTACACGGCGATGGTGGACACCAGGGCGCTGTCCTTCACCAGGGAGACCGCCTGGCTGGTGAGGGGAGGCAGCACCCGGCGCACGGCCTGGGGCAGGATGACCCGGGTGTAGGTCTGGAAACCGGTGAGGCCAAGGCTGGCGGCCGCCTCCCACTGGCCTCGGGCGATGGACACGATGCCGGCCCTGAAGATCTCCGAGGCGTAGGCCCCCTCGAACAGGGACAGGGCCCAGACCGCGGACCAGAACCGGCTGATGGCAAAAATCCGGGCCACCACGAAATAGAGGAAGAATATCTGGATCAGCAGGGGAGTGTTGCGCACAAGCTCCATGTAGATCCGGGCCAGGAGCCGGCCCGCCACGGAGCCCGAAAGGCGCAACAGGGCCGTGATAAGCCCCAGGGCCAGGGAGAGCGCGAGGCTCGCCCCGGTGATCTTGAAAGTGACCCAGAGCCCCTGGAGCAGGAGGCCGGGGGTCCAGCGTCCGTCCTGGATCTGGACCAGGAAGCCGGGGACCCGGTACCACTGCCAGTGGTAGTCCAGGTTCGTCACCCCGCGCCAGGCCAGCCATCCCAGGATTCCCGCCGCCACCAGCCAGCGGGCGGCCGCCCGGGCCGGGCCGGCCGGGTGGCTTCCGTGGCTGGCAGCCCTTTCCGACGCCGGATGCTTCACGACCACCCCTTCCCGGAATTCCAATTCCATAAGATGAGAATATATATCAGTTTTTTGCCGCCCTGCCAACATACGGCGTCTGGAGGTTCCCCGTGGGGGACGGGAAGGATGGGGACGTCAAGTCCGGGGAGCAGGGACTCCTGGGGATTCACCAAACAGGCAGGCTCTCTTTGCCGGTGGATGTACTTTCCCGGGAGCCTGCCCCCAAGGGGTTCAGGACTCCGGAGCTTCGGGCTCTTCCTGGGGGGGCTTTTTCCCGAAGATCCGGGCTCCCACGATGGACAGTTCGTAGAGGGCCATGAGGGGAATGGCCATGAGGATCTGGGTGATGACGTCCGGCGGCGTGAGGATGGCTGCGGCGATGAAGAAGAGCAGGATGGCGTATTTCCGCTGCTTTTTCAGAAAATCCACGGAAACCAGGCCGAACCGGGCAAAGGCGGTGATGAACAGGGGGAGCTGGAACACGATGCCGAAGCCCAGGAGGAGCTTGGTGGTCAGAGAAAGGTATTCCCGCATGGAAGGCATGGCCTGGATGGAGTCCCCGGCAAAACCCAGGAAGAACTTGAAGCCAAAGGGAAAGACCACGAAATAGCCGAAGGAAGCCCCCATGGCGAAGAACAGGCAGGACAAAAAGACCAGGGGGAAGAGGAGGTTGCGCTCGGAAAGATACAGCCCCGGGGCCACGAACTTCCATACCTGGTACATGATGACGGGAAGGGCCAGGACCACGCCGCCGAAGAACGAGATCTTGAGGTAGGTGAAAAAGGGTTCGGGAAGGCCCGTGAAGATGAGCTTGTCGCCTTCGGGCAGGGCGGAGAGCAGGGGCCGGGCCAGGATTTGGAAGAGGTCCTCCTTCACCGCGTAGCAGGCCAGGAAGCCCAGCCCCACGGCGATGAGGCTCCAGATGAGCCGGGTCCTCAGCTCCTCCAGGTGGGCGGTGATGGGGAGCTTTTCCTGCTCATCCATGGGACGGGCCCTTGCCGTCTTCTTCGGCGGCCGTCTCCATCTTTCCGGCCGGGGCCGCCGTCCGGTCCTGGGCCGTGGCCTGCGGGTCCGGGGCCTTTCCGGCATCCGGGCCTGGGGGAACCTCGTCCGGGGCCCCGGGGGCCTTGAATGCCGGGGTTTCGGCTGACGGGCGCACCTCTGCCTCCACCTCCAGGGAGCTTCTCAGGTCCTGGGTGGCCCGCCGGAACTCGGCGAACCCCTTGCCCAGGGACTTGGCCATGTCCGGGAGTTTCTTGGGGCCGATGAAGATGATGGCGATGGCCAGAATGACGAGCAACTCGGGCATGCCGATGCCGAACATGCGGATCTCCGTGCTTAGGGAACAGGCGAAACCAGCCTCATGACCGAGGCCGGACGCCCAACATCTAAAACTATTCCCTGGCCTTTCGGGTGTCAAGCGGTTTGCCCGGGCCCCCGGAGCGCCGGGGCCCGGGCAAACCGCTGGTTGCAAAACCGGAGCCAATGGGGTTTTATGAAGAAAAGGCCCGGCAACCGGCCCTTTCCTTTCGGATGATCCCTGCCATGCGCGACAATGCGTTCACCCGCAATCTGTTCCTTATCCCGGTCCTGGCCCTGGTGTTGGCGGCCGCCTATTTGCCGGTGATGGGAAACGGATTCGCCTGGGACGACGACATCCACATCCTGGACAACCCCCTGTGGAAACCGGTTTCCTGGGAAAGCATCGAGCGGGTGTGGCAGGCGCCCTACCTGAACCTGTACATCCCGGTGACCTACACGGGATGGGCGCTCCTCTCCCTGGCAAGCTCGGAACAGGACCCGGACACCGGGGAATACACCTTCGACCCCCGGCTTTTCCACGCCGTGAACCTGGTGCTCCACTTCCTTTGCACAGCCCTGGTGTTCCTCCTGGTCCGGAGCCTGTTCCAAAACCCCTGGGGGGCGTTTTTCGCGGCGCTTCTCTTTGGCCTGCATCCGGTCCAGGTGGAGGCCGTGGCCTGGGCGTCGGAGCTGAAGACGCTGTTGTGCGGCCTGTTCTTCCTGGCCTCCCTGGTCCTTCTGGCGGCCTTCCACCGGGCCCAAAAGGGGCGGGCGGCCCTTTACGTCCTGGCCGTGGCCTCCTTTGCCCTGGCCCTGCTGTCCAAACCCATGGCCGTGGTGGCCCCCCTGTTCGTCCTGGTGATCCAGCATTTCTTTTTCGATGTCCGGCCCCGGAAAAACCTCTTCCTGGCCCTGCCCTGGTTCGCCCTCATGGTCCCCCTCATGGTCCTGACGGCCTCGGCCCAGCCGCCTGGGCCCGAGCAGTTCATCCCCGGGCTGCTCCAGCGGGTCCTGGTGGCCGGGGACGCCGCCGCCTTCTACACCGTGCACCTGTTCGCGCCCTTCCAGCTTGGCCTTGATTACGGCCGGACTCCGGAATGGGTCCTGTCCCGGCCCTGGGCCAGCGTGGCCTGGCTGCTGCCAACGGTCCTGGTCCTGGTCCTCTGGCGGCTCAAGGCCCGGGCCTGGCCCTTTCTGGGGGCCTACCTGATCTTCCTCCTGGGCTTCTCCCCGGTGTCCGGCCTGGTGCCCTTCGTGTTCCAGCGCATCTCCACCGTGGCGGACCGGTACATGTACTTCGCCATGCTGGGGCCGGCCCTGGCCGCGGGCTATTTTCTGACCCGGCAAAACCGGCGGGGGGTGTTCGTCGGGGCGGCGGTTGTCCTGTGCGTCCTGGGGGGCCTGTCCTTTGCCCAGACCC
>JAHJUF010000220.1 GCA_018829095.1 Pseudomonadota bacterium
ACATGCCGTCCACCCCGGACGCCTACATCCACCGGATCGGACGCACGGGCCGGGCCACCCTCACGGGTGACGCGTACACCATGGTCACCGGGGACGACCGGGAAATGGTGAAGGCCATCACCCGCATCCTGGGCAGGCCCATCGAGCGCCGTACCATCAAGGGCTTTGATTACGAGGCCAAGGGAGTCCGGGAGTCCGAGGAGTTCGCCCGGCCTCCGCGTCAGGAGCGTCCCCGGTCCAACGGGGCCGGCAAGGGCGGCGGCGGCAGAACGGGAACCTCCGCGCCTTTCTCCCCCAAGCCTTATTCCGGCGGCGGCAGGCGGCAGAGTTCCGGCCGGCCCGGGGGAGCTTCCCGCGCCCGCTAAGCCTGTTCCGGGCATCATCAAGTAAATAAGCAAAAAAAGAGCGGTCCGCTTCGGCGGGTCCGCTCTTTTTTTCGTCCGCACGCAAGGCGGCTGGTATCATTTCTCCCGCTTGGCGATCCAGACGACATGCCGGCCGCCCTTGCTCCCGCTCCGGGCCCGCACCCGGACCTCCCGGACCGAAAAGCCCCCCTGACCCAGGCGCCCTGCAAAGGCCGGGTCCGGCGCGGCGGACCATATGGCAAAAACTCCGCCCGGGGAAAGGGCGGAAAAAGCCCTGGCGATGCCCGCTTTGCCGTAGAGGGCGTTGTTGGCTTTTCGGCTGAGGCCGCCGGGGCCGTTGTCCACATCCAGGAGGATGGCGTCAAAGGCCCCGGGGTTTTCGAGAAGCACCCGGCCCACGTCCTCCTCCCGCACCCTGACCCGGGGGTTTTCCAGGGGCCGTCCCGCCAGCTCCGCCAGGGGGCCCCGGTTCCAGGCCACCACGGCCGGGGAGATTTCCGCTACAACCACCAGGCCGTCCGGGGGCAGGCGGGCCAGGGCTGCGGCCAGGGTGAACCCCATGCCCAGCCCCCCCACCAGAACCCGGGGCGCGGGCCGGTTGGCGATCCCCTGGCAGGCCAGGTCCGCCAGGGCGTCCTCGGAGCCGTGGGACCGGCTGTTCATGAGTTCCACGCCGTCCACCCGGATGGAGAACTCCTGCCCCCGGCAATGCAGGCAGAGTTCCCCCCCGCCGTCCGGCACTCTTGCCTTGTCCAGCAGTTTCCAGGGAATCATGCGGCCTCACAGAAATGGCGCGGGCGGAAAGTCCCAGATCAGGGACTTCCCGCCCGAAAAGGTCGCGGCTTTGGAAAAAGCCGGACGCCCGGCTCAAGCCGTGGAATGCCTCGGCCGGATGGAGGAGGCGTTGGGATGACCATTCGATTCCAGCGGGTCTGGCCCGTCCCGGGCTCTTTTCCAGGAGACACGGCCAACCCGTTGAAACGCTGAAAGAATCCCACCTGGCCCCCCTTTTCCAAAGGGGGGAAACCGGCCCGGCCGGTTCGCAAAACGACCCTGTTTTTGGCAACCGCCCTAGATCCAGTCCGAGGTGTCGGGGATGGCCACATCCATCTGGTCGGCCATGCCCTGGAGGGCCTGGGAAAGAGCTTCCATTCCGGCGTCGATCTTCTTCTTGTCGGGGGACCAGTCCGTGGGGCTGGCGGTGATGAGATCCTCCAGGTTCTGGTCCACCCCGGCCACCATGCCGTGGAGCTTTTCCAGGGTGGCGGCGGCCTTGTCCTTCATGCCTCCGGAAAGCTTGTTCACCTGGCAGGTGAGATCGTACAGGCCCGCCTTCATGCCCACCATTTGCTTGTATACCTTGTCGCAATAATCCGTGGCTTCCATCTTGTCCTCCTTTTCGGCGCGGCCGGGGCTGGCGGACGCTGGTTGCTCGGGGACAACCTTCTGCAAGGAAACGGCGGCGCCCTGACGGGGCGGTTGCTTCAAGGCGGCGGCCCTGGCGGGGCCTGCCAGGGCTTACGCCCCGGGGGGAACCCTGTGATCCATGACCGTCCGCCACAGGGGGGGCACGGCGGCCAGAAGGAGCATCCCCGAGTATCCCGTGGGGAGCTGGGGGCTTTCGTCGAAGTGCCTGAGGACCTGGTAACGGCGGTTGGGCCGGAAATGGTGGTCCGAATGGCGCTGGAGGTTGAACAGGAAACGGTTGGTGAGGGCGTTGGAGGAGTTCCAGGAATGGACGGGCTTCACCGGGGCAAAGGAGCCGTCCTCCTGTTTTTTCCGCAACAGCCCATAGTGCTCCACGTAGTTCACGATCTCCAGAAGCCCCACGGCCACGGCGGCCTGGACCAGGAGGAACAGGAGCCCGAAGAACCCGAACCACCAGGCGAAAAGCACCACCAGACCGGCCTGGGCCGCCATGTACCAGAAGAGGCGGTTGCCGGGACCTTTGGGGTTTTTTCCCTTCCTGGCCAGGCGCTCGGCCTCCAGGGCCCAGGCGCTCGTGAAACCCCCGGAAACGGTCCGGGGCAGGAATCGGTAAAAGGATTCGCCCAGGCGGGCCGTGGCCGGGTCGCCGGGGGTGGCCACGTTCCGGTGGTGGCCCACCAGGTGCTCGATGCTCCAGTGCAGGTAGAACACGGTACAGAGCATGGCCCGGGACAGGAACTGCTCGAAACGGCTGTTCACCCGGTGGAGCAACTCGTGGGAAACGTTGATCCCAATGACCCCGGAGCTGACGCCGATGGACAGGGTAAGCCCCAGCGCCGGCCAGAAGGGCAGTTGCCCCGAGGAGATGACGTGGCCGCCCCAGAACACCATGCCCACCTGGATCGGTGCGCAGATAAAGGTCACGGCCCGGAAGCGGAGGTCGTCCTTCAGAGCCTGTTCCTGTTCCTCGGTTAGGTTTTTGGTGTCCCGGCCCAGGGCCAGGTCCACCAGGGGGACGAGGCCGAACACCACCACGGGGGTGAGAAAGTTCCAGTTGCCCCCGGCCAGATAGCCCGTGAAAATGGCCACGGGAACGAGGAAGATGACCAGGAAGGACCAGGGAGTGGGGCCATTGGGGGGGCTGTCCGTCATGGGATCTCTCTTTCCAAAGGGGTCACGGGGGCTTGGTCCGGTTCGTTTTCGAGAGGCCGCAGGGCCCACGTCCCACCCGGAATACCCTCTATCCATCACGGTAATCACGAAAAACGGACAGGCAACGGTGCGAGCGTCATCCCCGGCCCGCCAGGAGGTCTTCATATTGTTTCCGCACCTCCCCGGGCCCGAATTTCCCCTCCAGGCGGCGTACGGTGAAGTGGCCCCGGGCGGTTTTCTGGAAAAGGTCCGTGAACACGGCGTTCACAGCTGCGCCCCCCAGGCTCCCCAGAACGGGAACGGCCTGGGCGGCCAGCTTTTCGCTCACCACCACGCCGTACCGGGCCGCCACCTGGGAGATGAACCGCACCAGGACCGGGGTGCCCTTGGACACGGCCCCGCCCTGGGCCAGGTAGCGGACCGCGTCGGACACGGACCGGGCCAGGGCGGCCCGGACAGCGTAGTACCCGGTTTCTGTGCCCTCGTTTACTCCGGGCCGCCCCCCCAGGGCAAAGACCTGGACGCAGGCCATGCGGGCCTCCAGGTCGGAAAGGTCCTCCCCTTGTTCCCGAGCGATGTCCGCGATGGACCGGAGCATGATCACCGTGGTCACGGGCAGTTCCATTGCCAGGCCCGCCAGCCCGAAGAATCCCCCCACGCCCCCGGCCAGGCTGGCCCCGGCCAGGTGGAACCGGTCGGCGGACGGTCTCCCCGGGCGATTGGCCAGGGTCCGCGCCGCCACGCTCATGGCCTTGGTGATGGCCCCCTGGGTGGCCTCGTGCACCAGCTTCGTGGCCGGGGCGGGCAGGAGATTCATGGCTTTTTCGATGGGCGCCCCCAGAAGGGAGGTCACCCGGGCCGCCAGCCCCGGTGATTCCAGGAGATCAACGGACTGGGAGAGGTTATCCAGATCCTCGGGGGTCCATTCCATGACGTTCACCTTTGGAATTCTTTGGTTCATCCGGCTGAAGCGTACCGGGCCTCCAGGACAGGACGGTTGCTGAAAGCGGCCGGGCAGTCCTCCCCTCTTTTTCAAAGGGGGGTTCTGCTTCAATTTTTCTGCTTTTTCCCGTGTTCCCCGAACCTGTCAGGCCCTTACCACCAGCCGGCCCCCCGCCCGGGTTCCCCGAACCCGGCCCACCAGGGAGGCGGGAACGCCCGCCTTGGACAGGGCGGCCAGGAGGTCCGGGGCCCGGTCTCCGGGAAGGGCGATGACCAGGCCCCCCGAGGTCTGGGGGTCAAAGAGGAGATCAGCCAGGGCGGGGTCCGGGCTGCCTGAAAATTCCACCCTGGGCTGGGCGTATTTTTTGTTGGCAAAGGCCCCGGCGGGCAAAAGCCCCATGGATGCGTATTCCAGGGCGTTGGGCAGAAGGGGCACGGCGGAAAGGGCCACCTCGATTTCCCGGCCGCTCCCCCGGGCCATTTCCAGGACGTGGCCGGCCAGGCCAAAGCCCGTGACATCCGTGCAGGCGGAGACGGGAAACGCCTCCATGGTTTCGGCGGCCGCGCGGTTCAGGAAGGAGGCGCTTTCCACCAGGGTGAAAATATCCGCCCTGGTGGCCAGGCCGCCCTTGATCGCTGTGGCCAGGACCCCGGTGCCCAGGGGTTTGGTGAGGATGAGGGCGTCGCCCTCCCGGGCCCCGGCGTTGGTGAGGATCCGGTCCGGATGCACGGTCCCCGTGACGGCCATGCCGTACTTGAATTCCGGGTCGTCCACCGAGTGTCCCCCCACCAGGACGCAGCCCGCCTCCCGGAGTTTTTCCAAACCCCCGGCGAGGGTCCGGGCCAGGACGGGCCGGGGGAGGTCGCAGATCGGAAAGCACACGATGTTCATGGCCGTAAGCGGCCTGCCGCCCATGGCGTAGACATCCGACAGGGCGTTGGCCGCGGCGATGCGGCCAAAGTCAAAGGGGTCGTCCACCACGGGGGTGAAGAAGTCCACGGTCTGGACCAGGGCCAGCTCCGGGGAGATCCGGAACACCCCGGCGTCGTCCGAGGTCCCGGTGCCCACCAGGAGATCCGGGTGGGTGATCTGCCCGAGGCCCGCCATGATTTCCTCCAGGTCCCCTGGAGGTATCTTGGCCGCTCAACCTGCGGCCCGGACCTTTTGGGTGAGGCGGACGGCCGGTTCGCGTTCCTCGTCCATGGGGCGGTTCCTTTGCATTGGAGTGAAGGAGGGGCGGGCGGCGCTCGCCCCCTGGCCAATCTACCCGTGGGGCCTCCCGGGGTCAACAGGGGGGGATGGAAGGATGAAGGCGGAGGGAAGAGGGATGATGGAAGATGGCCTGCAACAAGTCGTCATCCCGGCGAAGGCCGGGATCCAGAGGATTTGTAACGCATGGAAAAAACTGGATTCCGGCCTTTGCCGGAATGACGGTTTTGGTGGATTCCCGACGGGTTGAATGCCTCATCCCTCCTCCTTCCGGGAATCCTTGACGCTTCCGGGCCTGGCGGGTACAGTACTCAGCTTCGGCCAAGAGGCCGGAACCAGTGAAAGGGAGCTTCATGGGCGGACGCATTATCTGGATAGACCTGGAGATGACGGGTCTTGATTCGGAAAAACAGGTGATCGTGGAGATCGCGTCCGTGGTCACGGACAAGGATCTGAACATCGTGGCCACGGGGCCGGATATGGCCGTGGCCCATGCCCCGGAGCGCCTGGAAACCATGGAAGAGTGGAGCCGGGAGCACCACCAGGCCTCGGGACTGTGGGACCGCATCCTTGCATCGGACTACGACACGGTCCTGGCCGAGCACAAGACCCTGGAGTTCCTGAAGGCCTATTGCGAGGCCCGGATCTGCCCCCTTGGCGGGAACTCCGTGTGGCAGGACCGGCGGTTTTTGCTGAAATACATGCCCACCCTCCACGAATTCCTGAATTACCGGGACGTGGACGTCTCCACCATCAAGGAACTGGCGACCCGGTGGTATCCGCACCTCCCCGTGTTCAGGAAGAAAAAAGCCCACACCGCGCTTTCCGACATCCTGGAATCCATCGAAGAGCTGAAATACTACCGCGAAAGCGTGTTCGTAAAGGCGGGCAGAAGATGACCCAACCCTCCCCGGAAGAGGAAAAACAGGGGGAAACCCCGGAACCGGACGCGGACGTCACCCGCCTTTTCGTGGGGGACCGCGAGGTGATCCTGGTAGGCACGGCCCACGTGTCCAGGGTGAGCGCCGAGAAGGTGGAACGCATCATCCGGGAGGAAAAGCCCGACACGGTGTGCGTGGAGCTCTGCCCGGCCCGGTACCAGGCCCTGGTGAACCCCGAGGCCTGGCGGGAAATGGACATCGTGAAGGTCATCCGGGAGAAGCGGGCCCATCTCCTTTTGTCCCATCTGCTGTTGGCCTCGTTCCAGAAGAGGCTCGCCGACCGCCTGGACATCCGGGCCGGGGCCGAGATGCTGGCCGCCGTGAACGCGGCCAAGGAAACCGGGGCCCAAATCGCGCCCATCGACCGGGAGATCCGCACTACCCTGGCCCGGGCCTGGGGGTCCATGAGCTGGCGGTCCCGGTTCCGTCTCCTGTACGAACTCCTCACCTCCCTGGGCGAGGCCGACTCCCTCACCGAGGAGGACATCGAGGCCCTGAAGGAAAAGGACGCCCTGGAGCTCATGTTGAAGGAGCTTTCCGACGTGCTCCCGGAGCTTCGCAGGGTGCTCATCGACGAGCGGGACCTGGTGTTGGGCCACGGCATGAAAAACGCCCCCGGAAAGAAGATCGTGGCCGTGGTGGGGGCCGGGCACGTTCCGGGCATCCTGGCCAACTGGGACCGGCCCGTGGACATCGCGCCGCTTCTGGCCGAGCCCCTCAAGGGGAAGGCGGGCAAGGTGATCAAGTGGGGCCTGCCCACCCTGGTCATCGCCCTGATGGCCGCCGGGTTCTTCCACGCGGGCACGGACGCCGGGGTGCGCATGCTGGGCTGGTGGGTGGCGGCCAACGGCATCCTGGGGGGACTGGGGGCGATCCTGGCCCTGGCCCACCCCCTTTCCATCCTCACCGCCGTGGTGGCCGCGCCCATCACCTCGCTAAACCCCATGCTGGCGGCCGGCTGGTTCTCGGGCCTGGTGGAGGCGAGCCTCCGGAAACCCCGGGTCCTGGACTTCGAGACCCTCGGGACGGACATCACCACGGTTTCCGGCTTCTGGAAAAACAAGGTGACCCGAATCCTCCTGGTGGTGGTCCTCACCAACCTGGGAAGCATGGCGGGAACCTTCGTGGCTCTCCCGGCCATGATCCGCATCTTCGGGCTTTCGGCCTGATTCCCGCTTTCACGGGAATGACGGATTTGGGCAACGGTTCCAAATCCGGTTGCCGGACCCGCCATTCATCAAGGGGATTGCGGGTGTTCGGGGCCGGGGCGGGCTGGCCGAATTCCCGCTTTTCCATCGCCCATCCGGCAACCTCTTTCTTGACAGAGCCATCCCCTTTTATTATGACCGGCATGGCTGAAGTCCGTACGGTCGGGGCCTGGTGTGTCCCGGCTCTTGTTACCGGCCGAATCCGCATGGAATTTGAGTTAGTTGGGGATATTCCCGGGCCATGGACGGCCCTGCCATTGGGCTGACAAGGAGTGGTCATGCTTTACGCCATTTTGTTCATGCTGGCTTTGGGCGCGGCGGCCGGATTGCTGCTTTCCGTAGCCTCCCGGGTGTTTTACGTGTACGAGGACCCGCGGGTGGCCAGGGTGGAGGCTGCCATGGCCGGCGCCAACTGCGGCGGATGCGGCTTTGCCGGGTGCTCCGCAGCGGCTTCCGCCGTGGTGGGCGGGGAGGCCCCGGCCAACATCTGCATCGTGGGAGGCCAGGAATCCGCCCAGAATGTGGCCGCGATCATGGGCCTGGAAGCCGGTTCCGCCGAGCCATCCCGGTCCTACAACTTTTGCACCGGCGGCTCCCGGGCCGAGAACCTCTTCTTCTATGAAGGCGCGCCCTCCTGCCGGGCCCTGGCCGGGATGTACGGCGGCAAGCTCCAGTGCAAGATCGGCTGCATGGGCTATGGCGACTGCGTGAAGGTCTGCGCCTTTGACGCCATCGCCCTGGGCCCGGACGGCTTCCCCGTGGTGGACGAGAAGAAGTGCGTGGCCTGCGGCGCGTGCGAGCGGGCCTGCCCCAAGGGCATCCTCCGCATCAAGACCCAGAGCGGCAAGCTTTTGGAGTTCAACCAGGAGGACGAGTGCCTGGCCCCCTGCCGCCAGACCTGCCCGGCCCAGATCGACATCCCCACCTACATCCGCCAGATCAAGGAGGGGGACTACGAGGCCGCCGTGGGCACCATCCGGGAGCGCAACCCCTTTCTCCTGGCCTGCGGCCGGGTCTGCCCCCACCCCTGCGAGACCAACTGCCGCCGGGGCCTGGAGGACGAGGCCGTGTCCATCAACCAGCTGAAACGCTTCGTGGCGGACTACGAGCTGAACTCCGGCCGCCGGTTCCCCATTTCCAAGGCCCCGGACACGGACAAGCACGTGGCCGTGGTGGGCGGCGGGCCCGCAGGCCTCACGGCCGCTTTTTTCCTGCGCCGCCTGGGCCATCAGGTCACGGTCTTCGAGGCCATGCCCAAGCTGGGGGGCATGCTCCGCTACGGCATCCCCGAGTACCGCCTGCCCAAGAAAACCCTCGACTGGGAAATCCAGGGCATCCTCAACCTGGGCGTCAAGGTCCACACGGACATGAAGTTCGGCGAGGACTTTGACCTGGCCTCCCTGGCGGGCGCGGGCTACGACGCCATCCTCATGACCATCGGCGCGTGGAAGGATTCCCCCATGCGGGTGGAGGGCGAGAGCCTGCCGGGCTGCTTTACGGGCATAGATTTCCTGGCCCGCATGGCCCTGGGGACGCCGCCTGAGATCGGCAAGCGGCCCGTGGTCATCGGCGGCGGCAACACGGCCATCGACTGCGTGCGGACCCTGATCCGCATGGGCTCCAAGGTGACCCTGGCCTACCGCCGGACCCGCAAGGAGATGCCCGCCAACGAGGTGGAGATCGTGGCCGCCGAGCACGAGGGCTGCGACTTCCTTTTCCTGG
>JAHJUF010000221.1 GCA_018829095.1 Pseudomonadota bacterium
CTCGTACCCACCGGGCGTGGTCAAAGTGATCGCTCCATCCGTCCAGGCGCGACCCCAGCTCCCAGGCCCGGACCAGGAGCCGGGAAATCTCCCGGCCTCCCCGGCAGACGAGTCCCTCCACTTCGGAAACCTCGGGGTCCTGCCACTTGACCTTCAGCCCCGGGGTCCGGAGGCGGTCCCGGAGCATGCCCACCCGGCGCCGGGCCTCTTCCCGGGAAATCTGCTCCATCCACTGGAAGGGCGTGTGGGGTTTGGGCACGAACACGCCGATGCTGACCGTGAGGTTGCCCCGGCGTCCGGTGGTCTTTTTCAGGCGCTCCACCAGCTCCACGATTGCCTGGATGTCCTCATCGGTCTCCGTGGGCAGGCCGATCATGAAATAGAGCTTCACCAGCCGCCAGCCCAGGTCAAAGGCACCGGCCACGGCGGTTTGCACCATTTCCTCGGTGACGTTCTTGTTGATGACGTCCCGCATCCGCTGGCTCCCGGCCTCGGGAGCGATGGTGAACCCGGTCTTGCGGATGCGCTTGATCTGCTCCATGAGGGCCGGTTCCAGGGTGTCGGCCCGGATCGAGGGAAACGACACCCCCACCCGCTGGGGCACACAGCGGTCCACCACGGCGGCCAGCATGGGCCCGATGCGGGAATGGTCCCCCACGGACAGGGAGAGGAGCGAAAGCTCGTCATAGCCCGTGGCGGCGAGGGATTCCTCCGCCATGCGGGCCACGGCGGCGTCCGAGCGCTCCCGGGCCGGGCGGTAGATCATCCCCGCCTGGCAGAACCGGCAGCCCCGGGCGCAACCCCGGGCCACCTCCAGGCGCAGGCGGTCGTGGACCGGCTTGCCCCAGGGCACCACGGGGTACACGGGAAAGGGCGCGTCGGAGAGATCCGGCACCAGGGCGCGCCTCACCCGGTCCCCGGACGGCGAAACCAGCCGCCCGTCCGGCCCCGGGGAAAACAGGGAGGGCACGTACACCCCCTCCATCCGGGACCAGGCCAGAAGGAGTTCCCCCCGGTCCTTGGACCCGGCGGCTTTCCACGCGGCCATGACTTCCAGCATGGCCGGGAAGACCTCCTCGCCTTCTCCCACCACGATTGCGTCAAAAAATTCGGCCACAGGCTCGGGGTTCACCATGCAGGGCCCCCCGGCGATGATCACCGGATGCTCCGGGCCGCGCCCAACCGCGTAGAACGGGATGCCCGAGAGATGCAGCATGGTGAGCACGCCCGGGTAGTTCAGCTCGTAGAGGAGGGAAAACCCCAAGAGGTCGAAGTCCGAAAGGGGCCGGCGGCTCTCCAGGGAGAACAGGGGCGCCCCCCGGGCGGAAAGCTCGGCCTCCAGATCCGGGGCCGGGGCGAACACCCGCTCGGCCAGGACGCCTTCCATGCGGTTGGCCAGATGGTAGAGAATCTGCATGCCGAAATGGGAGGTCCCCACCTCGTAAAGATCCGGAAACGCAAGACAAACCCGGAGGCTGGCCGCATCCCATTCCTTGATGATGCTCCCCGCCTCGCCGCCAAGGTAGCGGCTCGGCCGGGACACCCGGGTCAGAATATCGTCGAAGTCAGTCATCTATATTTTTGTGGGGAATTCTTTCTTTTCGAAAAAAGAAAAGTTTCCCCACGCCCCTTTCTCCGGGGTCCCCGAACGGCCGTCAGGCCGGGCGGGGTGAAAAAGAAAACCTGCAAGGCGGCCCTTCGGGCCGCAAATTCAAGATCTGATGGCCCCGCAAAAAGGTCGATCTCTTACGCCCTTGGTCATTCCCGAGAAAGCGGAAATCCGTTTTTTTCAAAGGGTTCCTGAAAAACTCGAAGGGCGGGGTTGATCCCCGCCCAGCTTCCAGCATGGTCATGGCCTGATCCCCAATTCCCTTCCCGGAAAAAAACGGATTTCCGCTTTCTTGGGAATGAAGGTCCTATTTCTGAAACAGTCTCTATTCCTCCTAAATATCCAGCGTCCCCACCTCCAGGGCGTTGGAGACGATGAAGTCGCGGCGGGGTTCCACTTCGTCGCCCATGAGAAGGCGGAAGGTGTCATCGGTTTCTATGGCGTCATCCACGGTGACCCGGACGAAGCGGCGGGCAGCGGGGTCCATGGTGGTTTCCCACAACTGGTCAGGGTTCATTTCGCCCAGGCCTTTGTAGCGCTGAAGGCCCATGCCTTTTTTGGCTTCCTCGTAGATGATTTCCAACAGTTCGTCCTCGGTGGCCAGGTGTTTGGGGGCCTGGTCCTCCTTGTCCTTGGTCATGAGGACATAGGGGGGGATTCCCACGGTGGCCAGGCGCTGGGCCAGGACCGCGGCCTTCTGGTAGTCCGGGGAGAAGATGAGTCCCCGGCCTATCTTCACGGCCTTTTTCTCCGTATAGATGGACAGAATTTTTTCCGCCTCGACCATATCAAGGACCGGAGACGGGGGGACCACCATCATCTCGTGGATTCCCCGTTCCTCGGAAAACTCCAGGGCCTCTACCTCGAAACCGGCGGCGAACAGGCTCCGGCGGAGTTCCTCCATTTTGGCCAGGTCCTGGAGAGAGGCTTTCTCCACCACGCCGGAGGCCAGCAGAATCTTCACCAGTTCCTCAGGCACGCTCTTTCTCTCGAACCTTTCCAAAATCAGGCGGTACTCGGCCAGTTCGGAGAGGAAGAGGTACAGCTCGTGGTCCGTGAGAATGCCCTCCCGGCCTTTCATGGCCAGGGTCTTGGTCTCGCAGATCTTTTTGAGCAGGTGCTGGCGGAGTTCGTCGTCATCCTTCAGGTAGAAGGCGTTTTTCCCCTTGCCCACGCGGTACAGGGGCGGCTGGGCGATGTAGAGATATCCCTTTTCGATGACCTCGGGAAGCTGGCGGTAAAAAAAGGTCAGGAGCAGGGTCCTGATGTGGGACCCGTCCACGTCCGCATCGGTCATGATGACGATTTTGTGGTAGCGGATCTTGTGGATATCGTATTCCTCGCTGCCCACGCCGGTGCCCAGCGCCGTGATGATGTTCTTGATCTCCTCGCTCTGGAGCACCTTTTCGAACCGGGCCTTTTCCACGTTCAATATTTTGCCCTTCAGGGGCAAAATGGCCTGGAACCGCCGGTCCCGGCCCTGCTTGGCCGAGCCGCCAGCGCTGTCGCCCTCCACCAGGAAGAGTTCCCGGGCCTCGGGTTCAGGCACCTGGCAGTCTGCCAGCTTGCCGGGAAGGGTGGAATCGGCGAGCGCCCCTTTCTTGCGGGCGAGATCCCGGGCGCGGCGGGCGGCCTCCCGGGCGCGGGCGGCGTCAACGGCCCGGAGGATGATTTTCTTGGCCACCTGGGGGTTCTCCTCCAAATAGGCGGAGAGGTTTTCGTTCACCAGGTTCTCCACCAGACCCTTGACCTCGGAGTTGCCCAGCTTGGTTTTGGTCTGGCCCTCGAACTGGGGGTTGGGGAGCTTGATGCTGATGACCGCGGCCAGGCCTTCCCGGGTGT
Source organism: Pseudomonadota bacterium (assembly GCA_018829095.1). Classification (GTDB taxonomy): domain Bacteria; phylum Desulfobacterota; class Desulfobacteria; order Desulfobacterales; family Desulfatibacillaceae; genus JAHJUF01. The sequence continues at coordinate 3,452 of JAHJUF010000221.1, forward strand.
CCTCGCCTGAGAGCTTCTCCTGGAGGCTCTTCTTCACGTTGTCCGAGGCAAGGTACTGGTTCACGGTGCGGGTGAGGGCGGCCTTGAACCCGGCCAGGTGAGCGCCGCCTTCCTCGGTGTTGATGTTGTTGGCGAAGGTGAGGATCTTCTCGGTGTAGGAGTCCGAATACTGGAGGGCTATCTCCATGCTCACCCCCCCCCGCTCCCCGGACATGAAGATGGGGGGGTGCAGGATGTTCTTGTTTTTGTTCACATACTGGACGTAGGAGACGATGCCCCCCTCGTAACAGAATTCCTGTTTTTCGTCGGACCGCTCGTCTTCCAGGACGATGGTGAGTCCGGCGTTTAAGAAGGCCAGTTCCCGCATACGCCGGGAAAGGGTTATGTAGGAAAACTCGTTGGTGGTCAGGATCTGGGTGTCTGGCCGGAAGCGGACCGTGGTGCCGGTTTTCTGGGTTTCGCCGATGACCTTCAGATCCGAGGTTTTGGCCCCCCGGGCATAGGTCTGGATGTAGACCTTGCCCCCGATGTGGATTTCCACCTCCAGCCACTCGGACAGGGCGTTCACCACGGATACGCCCACCCCGTGGAGACCGCCGGAAACCTTGTAGGAATCGTTGTCGAATTTGCCTCCTGCGTGGAGTTTGGTCATGACCACTTCCACGGCCGGCACTCCCTCGGTGGGGTGGATTTCCACAGGGATGCCCCGGCCGTTGTCCACCACGGTGACGGAGTTGTCGGCGTGGACCGTCACCTCGATGCGGGTGCAATAACCGGCCATGGCCTCGTCGATGGAGTTGTCCACCACCTCGTAGACCAGGTGATGCAGTCCCTGCTCCCCCACGTTGCCGATGTACATGGAAGGACGCTTGCGAACGGCCTCCAGGCCCTCCAGCACCTTGATGTTGCCCGCGCCGTATACGCCTTCCTTTGGTTTCTTCTCATCCATGGGGTTCACCATTCCAGGCGCCACTTTAGTTCATTCAATCATATTCAGTTTATTGGCCTTATAAAAACCAACGGGGCGGCTCCGGATGACCGGCCCCGCCCCGTTGGCTTTTCCGGCCGTCAGGATTCCAGTTTCATGGGCATGATGACCGCCAGGTAGCCCGGGTCGTCCTGTCCCTCCAGGATGCAGGCCCGCTCGTCGTCCTTGATGCGGATGAGGATGGATTCGCTGGCCATGGGGCCTATGGCGTCCACGAAGAACCGGGGGTTGAACGCCACCTCGAAAGGCACGCCATCAAAAGAGATGACCATGGTCTCCTTGGACTCCCCGATGTCCGGATTGGCCATGGTCACGGTGAGATACTCGTTGCCCACCTTGAAACGGACGGCCTTGTACTTGTCCGAGGCCAGGATGGACATGCGCTTCAAGGTGGGGAGGAACAGTTCCCTTTCCACCTTGAAAAAGGTTTCTATGCCCGGGGGAATGACCATGTTGTAGTCCGGGTACCGGCCCTCCACCAAGCGGCACACCAGGGTCTCGCTCCCCTTGACCAGCATGAAGTAGTTGCCCCGAACCCCCAGGGACACGGGCCCCTCGTCCTCCAGAACCTTCTGGATTTCCGGGAGGATCTTCTTGGGAAGAATTACTCCCTCCGGGGCCCCGAGGGCTGCGGCAGGGTCGGTCTCCCCGGCCAGATAATCCACCATGGACAGGCGGTGGCCGTCCGTGGAAACCATGCGGAGGCGGTTCTCCCCTTCTTTTTCCACCTTCTGGAGGAGGATGCCCACAAGATGGGGCCTCTTTTCCTCGGACCCCACGTTGCCCGAGAGGTTCACCTTCTCCACCATGTCCAGAAGGTCCACGGATTCCAGGGTGAAGGTATCGGTCTGGGAGAGGTCCGGCAGGGCGGGGAACTCATCAGGGTCCATACCCACCACATGGAACTGGACGGCCCCGTCCGCGATCTCTATCCAGCCGTTTTCCAACTCCCGGCACCGGACGACCTCCGAAGGGAACTCCCGGACAATCTCGAAAAGCTTTTTGCCCGGGATGGTGGCCGAGCCCGGGGCGGTCACCTCGGCGGGGTATTCACCGGAGAAGCCCACTTCCAGGTCCGTGGCCATCAGGGTGAGGCCGCCGGCTTCAGCCGTGAGCAGGATGTTGCCGGTGATGGGGAAATTGGTCTTTCGCCCGCAAATTCCCTGCACCTTGCCCAAGGCGTCCAGGAAAACCCGCTTTTGGATGGCGAACTCCATGGTCGTCTCCAACCTGTTTGAGTTGAATGGAAAATTCCCTTGCAGGGATTCTTTCTTTTTCAAGCTTTCATAAAAATAAAGAAAATAAAGGGCTGTTCAAAACTACAAAAAATTTTAATTGGTTGATTTTTATATAAAATTTTCAAAAAGAAACTGTATGAACTTTCAAGAAACTCTGTGGAAAACTTTCCGGGTTTTTGACCAGTCTTTTTTTTGTGTTCAAAACCCGGAAAGTTTTCATCCGGTCCTGTCCCTGTTTTTGAAAAAGTTTTTTATTCCATCCCCAACCACGGCTAAAAAAAATATAAGGCTGACACCCGGCTCTTTCCCGGTGAAATGAAGCCTTTATCCGGGTTGTTTCCCAAGCCGTTCCTCATTGCCGGTGGGAGGGCTCCAGAAGATCGTTTATCGATTTTACCGGGTTGAAAGACACCAACGGCACCTGAACGAAAACCGTGTTCCACCCCGCCATGGACCCGTTCCAGAGCCCAGGAAGTTCCAGGGCCTTAAGTTCCCTGCCCGCCATGGTCTTTCGGGATATAAAAAAAGTTTCCGGATCCACGAACCGGGAGAGGTCGTACCTGCCGCCCCAGGGGGAACGGATGGAACAAACGATATCCACCGGGTTGAAATGGGTGGAGGCGGCAAAAAGGGCCATCTGATCCACGGACCCCAGGTCCACCTGGGCGCTTTCCACGATCTGGCGAGAAAGATTGCCGCCTACGTCCCGGACCCAGAAAGGGGATCCCCCGGGGTCTCCATGGTTTTCCACCATACCGCAGACCCGCACGGGCCGGTCCAGCCGGTCCAGCAGGAAAGAGGCGAGCCCCCTGGAATCCGTGGGCGCCTCTTTTTCATCCACCCCCAGCCACCGGACGCAGAAGGCCATGGCCGGGCCAAGGCCTCTGCCCTTGTTGGCCCCCGTGAGTTGGTCCGTGAGGCGCCGGGCCTCTTGGGACAAGGTCCACAAAAGCCCGCCCAGGACCTTTTTCCACAGCGTGCGTTCCGGCTTATCCCGGTCTGTCACCACGTTGTCTATATTGTTGATAAAAATGATGGAACTCGCCAGGGCGTTCAGGTTCCCCAACAAAGCCCCGTGGCCCCCGGGCCGGAAGAGGAGACGCCCGTCCGGCGTCCGGAAGGGTTGGTTCTCCAGGTCCGAAGCCAGATTGTCCGTGGACGGCTCCTGGGTGGAGAAGGTCACCTCCAGGCGCACGGAGAACCGGCGTTCGTAATCTTTTTTAACCCGCGCTAGGTGGGCGGTGAAGTTTTTTGCATGGGCCGTTGCCACGGTGAAATGAACCCGGGCCACGCCCTTGGAGTCCGTGGAGTAGGCAGCGGCCTCCACCAGGTGCTCCTCCATGGGCGTCCGTGGGTTGGCTCCATACATGTGGAAGGGGATGAGTCCCTTGGGTTTCCCGGCGTATTCCAGGCCCCGGTCCGTCAGCAGGACGTCCAAAAGGGTTCCCCAGGCGCCCCCTGCCAGGACCTTTTCCGGGGAAAGCCCCTCCGTTTCCAGGGCCCTTGAAAGATCGGGCCAGAAGGCGAACTTTTTCAGATTTTCCAAAAAGACCAGGGCCGCCTTGCCTTTGCCTTCTCCCCCCAACCCCGAAAGGCCCAGGCGGTCCACCTGGTTCTGGACGGCGATCAGATGCTTGAACATACGGCTGGCCGCCCCGGAGGCGGGCACGAACTTGATAGGCTCTTCTCCTCGGGCCACCACGGAATCGTAGGTCAGGGCGAACTCATCGGCCTCGGCCCCGGCCAGGCGCCGGATGCCGTCCCCTGCCGTGCAGGGGCGCACCAGTTCCATGCGGCGGGGCCCTTTTTTCAGAAAGGAAAGCTGCTCCAGAGCGGTCCTTTTGGAAATGCCCCGGGCGCGCAGGTCCTTCAAATCCTTTTCCGAGAATGAAATGATGGTGCCCATGCCTTTCATTTTCGTGTCTATGCCTATTTTTCAGGCTTCCAGACCAAAGTATTTCTTTATGGCACAATCCTTCCATTTCTTCCAGGAAAAAGGTTTCAGTCTGAGGTTTAAGCCCCGGAGAAATTAGGAAATATGTTTGCTCCCATCCGGGAAGGAACCCCTCCCGGCGCGCCCCGGGAACCAATTGACAACCCGCATTCCCGGACGTAACCTGATTGAAAGGTATACCTGTCGCGTCCCCCGGCGGCCCGGTGTTCGGCCGGTAAACAAGGGCAGAAAGGAGCGCATCATGTCCGAGCTTTCCGCCTTTCCCCAGCAGGTCATGGATTTCAAAATCCTGGGACGCCAGGACCGGAACAAGCTGAAGACCCAATTGCGGTACCATGCCCGGCAGCGCCGGGTGGTCCTCATCATCCCCTGCCTGGCCAGCGAGTTCAACGAGGAAGACAATCTCCCGGTTTTTGAAAATATCCTGAACAACCTGCGCCAGGTGAGTTACCTGTACAAGATCATCTTCGGCCTGGACGCCGCCACCCCCGCCGATGCCGTGCTTCTGGGCTCCCTGGTGAGGAAGCACGAGATAAAAAACGCGGTCATCCAATGGAACCGGGGCCCGGTCTTCTCGGAAATCTACGACAAGCTTTCGGAAGTGGGCTTCGTATTCTCGGAGGAAGGCAAGGGAAAGAACATGTTCCTTTCCTTTGGCCTGGCCATGGCCATGGGGGCCCACTCCGTGGCGGTGCTGGACGCGGACATCCGCACCTTCGACCGGGTGCAGCTCGACCGCCTCCTCTACCCTGTGGTGGTCCTTGACTACGATTTTTCCAAGGCCTACTACGAGCGCGTCTCCCAGAGCCATCTCTACGGCCGGGTGAAGAGGCTCCTCCTGATCCCCCTGCTCGTGTCCCTGAAGCGCCGGTTCTACGAAACCCAGGACAGCAAGATGAGGGGCATGGTGGATTTCCTTCTCCAGTTCCGCTACCCCCTTTCCGGCGAGGTGGCCTTCCACGTGGACCTGTTGCGCAAGATGCGATTCGCCACCAACTGGGGGGTGGAAATTTTCACCCTGATCGAGGTCTACCGCAAGGCCTCTTCCGCGGCCCAGGTCCACTTTTCCGAGGAGCCCTTTGACCACAAGCACCAGGTGATCTCCGAGAGCGACGAATCCAAGGGCCTGCACCGCATGGCCATAGACATCGTGGCCACCCTCATGAACGCCCTGGTGCGGGAGGAGGGCCTGGAGATCACGGACAGTTTCTTCCGGGACCTTTCCGTCACCTACAAGGCCGTGGCCGAGGGGCAGATCAAGGGATACAGCGAGCTTTCCCGGTTCAACAGCCTGCTCTACGACCGGGACGCCGAGGAGCACCTGGTCAAGACCGTGTTCACCCAATCCGTCCTGACCGCCGGGGAGATGCTCACCTCCAGGCGCCGGGTGGCGGAGAATTTCCTCAAGGTGGTGCACACCTATCCGGAGTTCGCCCCCTACCTGGAGACCGGACTCGCCGACGCCATCCTGTCCGTGGAAAGCCAGCTCGACAAGAGCCTGTTCGAGATCCCCCAGACCGTGTCCTGGGAACGGGTGAACAACAAGCTGCCCTACATCTACACGGACCTTCTGGGGGCCCTGAAGAAGTCGGAGGCCCTCCTTGGGTGAGCCCGCTCCGGTCCGGCTGGTGTTCACGGACCTGGACGCCACCCTTCTGGATCGGGAGACCTACCTCTGGGACGAGGCGGCCCCGGCCCTTGCCGCATGCCGGGAGCGGGGGATTCCCGTGATCCTGGTATCCTCCAAGACCCGGGCCGAGATGGAAGTCGTTTCCCGGAACCTGGGCCTTTCCGAACATCCCTTTGTCACGGAAAACGGAGGGGGTGTGGTTTTCCCCTTGGCCGGGCCCCTTGCCCCGCCCCCGGAAGCCCGGCAAGAGAGGGATGTCTTCGTCCTCAGTCAGGGAACCCCCTACCCGGAGCTGGTCCGGGCTCTTAACGCCATCCGGGGGGAGTTGGGTCTTTCCATCACCGGGTTCTCTGACCTCACCCCAGCCCAACTCGCCGGGATGACGGGCCTTTCGGAGGCCGAAGCGGGTCTCGCGGCCCAACGGAATTTCGACGAGCCTTTTTTCGCGATCTCGCCCGTTGACCTTGCGGCCTTCACCCGCCAGTCCGTTCGCCTGGGCCTTGCGGTCACGCCCGGGGGCCGGTTCTCTCACCTCCACGGGCAAAACGACAAGGGCCGGGCCGTTGGGCGGCTCCTTTCCCTCTATGCCCGGCTGGGCCCGGTTGTCTCCATGGCCCTGGGGGATGCGGACAATGACCTGCCCATGCTCCAGGCCGTGGATTTCCCCGTGTGGCTTGGGGACCCCGGCCGAGCCCCGGACCTGCCGGGCCTTTCCACGCCCCCCCATCCCGGCCCCCGGGGATGGAACCTTGCGGTTTCCTCCTTTTTGTTGCAAACTGACCCCCGCGTATCCGGTTGGACCTGATATCCGGGAGACATGGCCCGGAACCGGGCGCCCGGAAGCGGGGCGCCGCCTTTTTTCACGAAATTATCGGAACGGAAAAGTCTCATGTTGAAAGGATGTTTGACGGCCCTGATCACCCCCTTGGCCGATGGGGAGCTGGACGAACGCGGGCTGGACATGCTAGTGGATTTCCAGATCCAGGGAGGCGTCTCGGGCATCCTGGCCGTGGGCACCACGGGGGAGTCCCCCACACTTTCCTGGCGGGAGCACAACCTGACCACCCGGATGGTGGCCAAAAGGACCCGGGGAAAATGCCTGTGCATGGCCGGGACCGGGAGCAACAACACAGCCGAGACCCTGGAGGGAACCCGGGAAGCGGCGGCCCACGGCGCGGAAGCCGTGCTCCTGGTGGACCCCTACTACAACGGCCCCAGCTCGCTGGAAATCCGGCGGGAGTACGTGGAACCCGTGGCCCGGGCGTTCCCCGGTGTCCAGGTGGTGCCCTACGTCATCCCCGGGCGCACCGGAACCAGGCTCCTGCCCCAGGACGTGGCCATTCTGGCGGACAAGTACAAGAACGTCTCCGCAGTGAAGGAGGCCACGGGGGACGCGGAGAGCATGCGGGAAACCCGGAGGCTCTGCGGGGAATCCTTCACCATCCTGTCCGGGGACGACCCCATCATCCTGGCCATGATGAAGGACCCGGCCATCCGGGCCTCGGGGGCCATCTCCGTCATCTCCAACGTGGCCCCGGCCGCCGTGGTCCGCATGGTGGAAGCCGTGGCCTCCGGGGACCTGGAAACCGCCGGCCGCCTGGAGGCCGCCCTGGCCCCCCTGTTCAACCTGGTGACGGTCACCACCCGGGAGGAAACCTCCTTTGGGGAGGTCTCGTGCCGGGCCCGGAACCCCCTGCCCATCAAGACCCTGATGGCCGTCCTGGGCATGCCCGGCGGCCCCTGCCGCCCTCCCCTGGGCCGCATGACCCTCCAGGGATTCGCCAGGGTCCTGGATGCGTTGAAGACCGTGTGGGAGAAGAATCCCGAGATACTCACCCCTGTGGCGGATCATTTCGGCCTGGACCTGGAAAAGAGGATTTATGATCCCAAGGCCTCCAGGGGGCTGGTGTACGGGTCCTATGAATAGAACCCGGTGAATATCCCTCATTGAGCCTGCGGTTCCTGTTTGGAACCGGGCCGGGAAATTCTTCCGGCGGGGGGGAAACACCGGGAAAAGCCAAGCCCCTCCAAGCCAAGGCTTGGGACTCAAGACGGGAGAAACCCATGAAAAAGAATGTGTTAGCCTTTGTTGCGGCCCTCTTTCTGATGAGCGCCTGCGGGCCGTCCATCCGTGTGAACATGGAGGCCGTTCCCCAGGGCAAACCGGCCTACGGATTCACCGAGCAGGGGGTGTTCTTCATCCATGAGGCCCTCCTGGGTTTCCCGGAGGAGGGCGCGGAGGTCGTCTTCGCATCGGAGATCACGGGCTGGAAGAGCCGGAAGACGGACAAGCACGGGGATTACTACCTCTACAACATCATCCACAGCTCCGCGGATATCCGGAGCTTCTCCAGCTACGAAAACATGAGGCTCCATTACTTCTTCGTTCTGGGCAAGATTCATGTGCCCCATCACCTGGTGAAGAAGCACAAGGACCTGTTCCCCGAGAAGGACCTGGGTGGATACAGCGCGGTGGGAACCACCTTCTTCACCCATCCCCTGGAAAAGGGCCCCTGGCAATGAGAGCCGGAACAGGGGCGAGGGCGGTTTTTGCGGCGGCCTTGGTTCTGGCGGCTCTTTTTTCAGGCGGCTGCCGGGAAAAGGCCCTGACCGTGCAGCCCCCCGAAGACCGGCCCCTGTATGGCTGCACCCCGGCGGCGGAGTTTTTTGTCCACGAATCCATGGTCCGGGAACTCGACGCCGGGGACCCAAGCCTGGTTTCCCCGGTGACCGAGTGGGAGCCCCGGGACATGGAGCGCCGGGGCGAATATTGGGTGTACGCCTGTCCCCAGGGCAAGGACCTGGACCTCTGGAACTTCTACCAGGGATTTTCCGTGGAGTACCAGTTCCGGGTGGGTAAGCTCTTCACCATCCCCAACAAGAAGTTCAACAAATTGGGCACGTTCGGCCCTCAGGACGTGGCGGTCCGGGCGGACGTGGGCTTCGTGTTCATGACCAAACCCCGGGAAAACCCCTTCCTCCCCAAAAAATAATTCCAAAATTCATGGAGATGCAAAAAGCCGTCATCCCGGCTCCCTGCTTTCGCGGGGAGCCGGGATGACGGCTTTTTTTAACGCCCCGAAATAACGGATGGGGCGGATTTCGGGTTTTTTTACAGGGCCATCAAAATTCATCTGACGCCCCATGACAGTCCATGACCGTGCGCACGGGATGCGTCGCTTATTCGCTGAAATCTTTGGAGTAAAGGGGCTTTTCGCCGTTCCTGCCCAGGATGGCGAACCGGCAACGGGCGCCGGCGGGGATGGAAGAATTGTACCAGTGGACCTCCCAGGTGGCCTGGGACCCGCTTTTGGCCTGCTTGTGGAGGATCACGGCCAGATCCGTGCCCTGGTCGTCGGCCAGCACCGTCCACCTGCCCATCGGGCCCCGGACCTCGACTGTGGC
>JAHJUF010000222.1 GCA_018829095.1 Pseudomonadota bacterium
CGCAACGAAAGAGATTCGCCCCCGGCAACGCCTTGAGAAATGTTGGCCTCACCGGAATGGAAGTTATGGAACAGCATAGAATCCCTGGATATTTACTCCATGAAAGGGCCTTTCCGTGTTCGGAGTGGAACCCTTTAGCCCGGAGGCGGGATGGATGGCGGGCACACCATGAAGAATAACGATCCGGAAAGGGTGCTCCTGGACCATGGAAGCGGCGGGCGGCTGTCCCGGGAACTGTTCTCCCGCCTCATGCGCGCCGAGTTCTCCAATCCGCTGCTGGACGCGGAGGACGATGCGGCCATCCTGGACGACCTTCCCCCTGGCCGGGTGGCCTTCACCACGGACAGCTTCGTGGTGGACCCGCTCTTTTTCCCGGGGGGGAGCATCGCGGATCTCGCCGTGAACGGCACGGTGAACGACCTCGCCATGGTGGGGGCCCGGGTTCTGTACCTGTCCGTGGGCCTGGTCATCGAGGAGGGACTTCCCATGGCCGACCTGGCCCGGGTGGTCCGGGAGCTTGCGGCTGCGGCCCGGGTGGCCGGGGCGGTCATCGCCACGGGGGACACCAAGGTGGTGCCCCGGGGCGCGGCGGACCGGCTCTTCATCAACACCTCGGGCATCGGCGTGGTGCCGCCGGGGGTTTCCCCCACCGGCTCCGGGGCCCGGCCCGGGGACGCGCTGATCCTGTCCGGCACCCTGGCCGACCACGGCATGGCGGTCCTGGCGGCCCGGGAGGGCCTGGACTCGGCCGGGGGCATCCGAAGCGACACGGCGCCATTGAACGGCCTGGTGGCGGCCATCCTCGCCGCCTGCCCGGAGGTCCGCGCCCTCCGGGACCCCACCCGGGGCGGGGTGGCCACGGCCGTGAACGAGATCGCGGAAAAATCCGGCGTGGCCGTGGAACTCCTGGAGGAACGCCTGCCCATGCGCCCGCCGGTAGCCGGGTTGTGCGAACTGCTGGGTTTCGATCCCCTGTACGTGGCCAACGAGGGCAAGCTTTTGGCCTTCGTGCCCCCGGACCGGGCTGAAGCGGTCCTGGCCGTCATGCGGGCCCATCCCCTGGGCCGGGAGGCTGCAATCATCGGCCGCGCCCGGCCCGGCCCGGCCCGGGTCACCCTTTGCACCCGGATCGGCGGCCAGCGCGTGGTGGACATGCTGGTGGGCGACCAGTTGCCGCGCATCTGCTGATCCGCTTGGGGCCTTCGGTCCTTTTCCGGCTCATCCGGTTGTTGCGGGCCGGGAGGCTTGAAAAAAAGAGGACAATCCGGCTTTCCCGGCTTGGTGATCGACCGAAGACATCAAGAAGGAACCCCGTCATCTGCACGAATCTTCCGCTTTTCCCCTACCCCCCCGCCATGCTCCCGGGAAACCTCCTCCAGAGCCTCCTCCAGGCCCGTGACCGCCGGAAAGAAGCGAAAATCCTTGCGGCTTCGGGGGCGGGGCAGGTTTACGGGGATCTCCCGGCGGAACCTGCCCCCGGCCAGGAGCAGAACCCGGTCCGCCAGGAAGACCGCCTCGACCGGGTCGTGGGTCACGAACACGATGGTCTGGGAGAGTTCGGCCCACAGGGACAGGAGCAGGTCCCACATGGCCCGGCGGGTGAGGGCGTCCAGGGAGCCGAAGGGCTCGTCCATGAGGAGCACCCGGGGGGATAAGGCAAAAACCCGGGCCAGGGCCACCCGCTGCTTCTGGCCGCCGGAGATCTCATGGGGGAGGCACCCGGAAAAGCCGGAAAGGCCCACCAGGGAGAGAAATCGCTCCGCCTCGGCCCTCTTCTCCTTCCGGGGGCCCGTCAGGCCGAAGGCCACGTTTTCCCCCACCGTGAGCCAGGGGAACAGGGCATCCTCCTGAAACACCATGCACCGGTCCGGTCCGGGCCCGGCCTTCGGGCTGCCCTCCACCAGGACCTGGCCCGCCGAGCCCGCCGCGAACCCGGCCAGGATCTTCAACAGCGTGGTCTTGCCGCAACCCGAAGGCCCCAGGACGCAGACCAGCTCCCCCCGGCTCACCGAAAGGGAGAGCCCTGACAGCACCGGCGCGGCCCGGCCGTTTTGGCTGTTGTGGCAAAAACCCATGGTCAGGTCCCGGACCGAGAGGACCGGCGGGTCCCCGGTTTGCCCGTTATCGCTCATGGAAGCCTCCGGGCGCTGGCGAAAAAGGTCTTCAACCCCAGGGTGAGAACCCGGTCCGAGAGGCGGCCCAGAACGGCGATGAGCAGGATGCCCACCAGGATGAGGTCCAGGCGGCCCAGCATCCGGGCGTCCATGATGGCGGCCCCCAGGCCGTCGGGCACCCCGGTGAGTTCCCCCAGGACCAGGTAGGCCCAGGAGATGCCCAGGCCCAGGCGCAGGCCCGTCACCACATGGGGCATGGCCGCCGGAACCAGGACCCTGAAGACCAGGCCCGCGCGCCCGGCCCCCATCATGGCCCCGGAGTCCAGCCACAGCCCGGGCGCTCCCCGGGCCCCGGCCTGGGCGTTCAAATAAATGGGGAAGAAGGCGGCCACAGCCACCAGGAACACGGTGGTCTTCATCCCGATGCCGAACCAGGCCAGGGCCAGGGGCAGAAGCGCGATGCCCGGCACGGCGCGGACGGCGTTCACCGTGGTGGAAAGGCTGCGGTTCACCAGGGCCAGGCGGCCGGAGAGCAGCCCCAGGGGCAGGCCCAGGGCGCAGGCCAGGAAAAAGCCCGTGAAAACCCGGGAAAGACTCGCCGCCGCATCAGGCAGGAACCGTCCGGCCATGGCCCCCTGGCCCCCCAGGACGTAGACCTTCCCCGCCCGGGCCACCTGGCCGGGGGACGGCAGGAGGTACGGGGGCGCCCAGCCCTGGCGGGTGACGGCCCACCAGGCCAGCAGCCCCAGCCCGGGCAGCAGCCAGGGCAGCCAGGCGAAAAGCCGCCGGCGCCCGTTTGTCGGGGTTGACCCGTCCATCTCCGCTCCTTGCTCTCACGCGAATCAGGCTCGTGAACAATCCGGGCCAGGATACACATCCCATGGCCAAAGCAAAAGGCCGGGGGACAGAGAAATCCTCCCCGGACCCGGCGGCACCGCCTTGCCAACCCCTTCCGCGCGCCCTGCCCCCTGGACGGAAAGGAAATGCCCGGATACGGATTTACCCTCTTTCCCCAATCCCCCCCATGCGCCTGTGCCGCCTCTGTGCTATATAGAATCCTGTCTTTTGGATGCCATTGACGACAGCCCCCGGCGGAGTTCGGACTTGCTTCTTCCAGACACCTTTTCCCGGCCCCTTTCCCTTGCCTGGCTCGCGGCCCTGGCCGTGGTGGCGGTCCTGTTCCTCCCCCCCACAGCCCGGGCGGCGGACGGAAAAACCTCCCCCATGGCGGCCCTGGCCGGAGCCCTGGGGCCCGCCCCGGAGACGGAGGGCATGCCCTGGCGCATCCAGGCCCTGACCATGGATTACGAGGCGGATACGGACATCTACATCGCCGAGGGGAAAGTCCTGGTCTGGCGGGGGGACCGGCGCTTCCACGCGGACCGGGCCGTGTTCGACCGCCGGGAAAACGTGCTCCGGGCCTTTGGCAACGTCCGCCTGGAGGCCGGGGAGGACCTGGTTCTGGCCGACGCCATGACCATCAACCTCGAAACCGAGACCGGGAGCCTGGAAAACGGGAAACTGGTCATCGCCCACAACGACTTCGTCATCACCGGCCGCACCATCGAAAAGACCGGCCCGGTCACCTACACGGCCACCCAGGCCTCCATCACCACCTGCCCGGGCCCGGACCCGGACTGGAAAATCACGGGCAAAAGCCTCCGGGTGAAGCTCGGGGGGTACGGGTCCGTGCGCCAGGTGGTCCTCCGGGCCGGGGGCGTGCCGGTGATCTGGGTGCCCTGGTTCGCTTTTCCGGTCAAACTCCAACGCACCACCGGGCTCCTGTCCCCGTCCCTGGGCCAGTCCGAGCGCCAGGGGGTGTCCTGGACCCAGCCCCTGTACTGGGCCCCCGCGGAGAACTTCGACGCCACCTTGTACGACCGGTTCATGGCCAAGCGCGGCAACATGCTGGGCGTGGAGGGCCGGTGGGTGGGGTCCGCGACCTCCCGGGCCACGGGCGTGGGCCTGCACCTGGACGACCGCGAGGGCGACGACGGCAGCCCGGCCACCTCCCAATGGGGCTATTCCCACGACGATTATGACCGGCCCAACCGGGACCGGTACTGGCTGGTGGGCAAGGCGGACTGGGAAAGCGAAGGCGGGACCAAAATCAAGGCGGACCTGGACTGGGTGAGCGACCAGGACTTTCTCCGGGAGTTCCAGGGCGGTCCCGTGGGCTTTGACCAGGTGAACGAAAAGTTAGCGGAAACCTTTGGCCGGAGCCTCGACGGTTACGACGAGACCGTGCGGGAAAACCGGCTCCACGCAAACCGGTCCTGGGCAATCCACAGCGCCTCGGCGGACCTGGTGTGGAACGACGACGTCATTGCCCGGCGGTGGCTCGGCGATGACTCCACCCTCCAGACCCTGCCCTTCGCGGGGGTTTCCGGCATCCGGCATCCCGTGTTCGGCCAGCCCCTGGCCATGTCCTGGGACTCGGCCTACCAGCACTTCTACTCCGAGGACGGCATCCGGGGGCACCGGGCGGACCTCTCGACCCGCTTCCACCTCCCCTTCCGCCTGGCCCCGGCCCTGCATCTGGACCCCTCGGTGGGCCTCCGGGAGACCCTGTGGCTCGTGGACGCCTGGAGCGGCACCCCGGCTGTTGACCGCCGGTCCTTTTCCCGGGAAGCCTGGGACCTGAGGATGGATCTTTCCACGGAGCTTGCCCGGACCTTTGAGACGGATTTTTCCTGGGCCCGGAGCCTGCGCCACGCCGTGGCGCCCATGGTATCCTGGACCTTCCGGCCCGGCACCGGGGACACGGACGTGCCCCGGTTCGACGAGTCGGACCAGCTGGAGAGCGAAAACGCCCTGACCTTCTCCCTGATCAACAGCCTGAGGGGCGTCCGGCCCGGGGGCGGCCCGGGGGACCCGGCGCTCTTTTCCGCCGGGTGGCTGGAGCTTTCCCAGACCTACGACCTGGAGGAGGCGGCCGAGGACGACCCGGCCCGGTTCGACGGGCCGGAGGAACGCAGGCCGTTTGCCCCCTTCCTCACCCGGGCGGAGTTCCGCCCGTCCGCCTCCCTCGCCCTCCAGGCCGAGAGCGCCTGGTCCTGGTACGACAACCGGTTCGACCGTTACGCCGGGAGCGTCCGGTGGACCGGGAGCCTGGGCCACAGCCTGTTCGCGGAGTACCGGAACCTTCACGGAGAGAGCGAGACCGTCTATTCCGAGGGCCGGTTCCTGGTGAGCGATTCCTGGCGGCTGTCGGGGCGGTACGAATACGATCTTCTGGCCGGGGCCCGGGTGGAGTCGGGTTTGTATCTGGCGTACCTGCCCGGGTGCTGGTCCGTGGAGGCGGGTTTCGAGGAGGAGCCCGGCGACCGCCGGTACACCCTGCGCATCGAACTCACGGGCCTGGGAAGTTTAGGAATATAGGATCAGGAGATCATCCCATGCTGAACATCACGGCGGCCAGGAGGGCCAGGAGGCAGGTTCTGGAACTGAACATCGCGCCCCTGATCGACATGGTGTTCATCCTGCTCATCTTCTTTTTGGTGACCACGAGCTTTGTGAAGGAAACGGGCGTGGAGGTGCGCCGTCCCACGGCGGCCACAGCCTCCCCCGGGCCCGCCGCCGGAGTGATGGTGGCCGTGACGGCCGACGGCCGGATCTTCATGGACAGGAGGGAGATTCCCCTGGAGTCGGTCCAGGCGAGGGTGGAGCGGGCCCTGGCGGAAAACCCCGAGGCCGGGGTCATGGTGGTGGCGGACACGGACGCCCGCACGGGTATGTCCGTGGCGGTCATGGACGCCTGCCGCCGGGCCGGGGCCCGGGAAGTGGCCCTGGCCGCCGCTCTGCCGGGGAAAAAATAGGATGCAGGGGACGGCAAACCTCCGGCCGGGAGGCGCGGCCTGGGTCTGGATTCTGGCCCTGGCCGGGTCAACGGTCCTGAACCTGGTCCTGTTCGGTTTCATGCCCACCCTGGTGGCCCAAAGAACCCCTGCCCCAAACGAACGGAACGTGGTCCGGGCCGATCCGGTGCGGGTCACGCCCCCCCGGACCGCCGCCCGGACGAAAGAGGCGGAAAAAAGTCCTGCGAGCCGGACCCCGGCCCCGGTTCCCCGGCTGCCCCCCCCTCCCCTGGCAAGGCCGTTGGTCCCGGTCCCGGAGTTCTCCCCACGGGCTATCGCCCCGGAGGTGTCCCTCCCGGTCCCCGGGCCGCTGGAAGCTGTTCCCGTCCCGGACCTGGCCTTGGCGGAGGTGGCCCTGCCCCCCATGAAAACCGAGTTTTCGTCCGGCGAGTTGGACGAGCCGCCCCGCGCCCTGGACCAGCAACCGGCCGCCTATCCCCTCCGGGCCAAACGCATGAACGTGGAGGGCGCGGTGAAGGTCCGCTTCCTGGTGACCGCCTTAGGCGAGGTGCGGGACCCGGAAATCGTGGAGGCCGACCCGCCGGGGCTCTTTGAGGATGCGGTCCTGGACGCGGTGTCCCGCTGGCGATTTTCCCCGGGCCTGCTGGACGGACGGCCCGTGGCCACCCGGGTGACCGTATCCGTCACGTTCCGGTTGGAATAGCGCCCCGTCTTGTGGTATTTTTGTAGGGTGAAAAAATTTCCCGGAAAGGACGCGACATGAAGCCCAAGACGATCCTGATGGCGGCCCTCCTCTTCCTCTTCGCCATATTCGTGGCCCAGAACGCCACGGTGGTGGAGGTGAAATTCCTGTTCTGGAGCGCCAGCGCCAGCCGGGCCCTGGTCCTCATCGCCGTGTTCCTGGTGGCCTACGCCATCGGCTGGCTGCCGGGCTGGCTCCAGGGCCGCCGGGACTGCCGGGAGGAAACTGCGGAGATCACGGAAAAGAAAAAAGAGGAGGACGAGGACCTGGCCGAGGGGAAGGAATAGGCGGGATTCCCTTATCCTGTGGTTGGAGCCTGTTCCGCCGATTGGGCAAGTATCCCGCCCCGCCGGTCCTTTCAGGGACTCCCGCCGGAACACCGGCTTTTCGCGGCGAATGGATTTCTCCGAACCGCCCTCTTGGGACAGACGATTGCTGACCCTGCAACAAGTCTTCATCCCGGCGGAGCCTGTCCTCGTGAAAACGGGGAGCCGGAAGCCAGAATCTTTGTAACCGACTGAAAAGACTGGACCCCGGCCTTCGCCGGGGTGACGGTTGAGAGTGGTTTCAGGACTTGTTGCAGCTTCATCACGATTGAAACCTAAAAAAAATCCCCCCTGCCCCCCTTTTTCAAAGGGGGAGCCCGCTTCGGGCCTTGCTCTCCCAAAACCGCCCATTGTGAAGGTTCCGCCTATTTCGTGAAACGGATTCACGGCTTGCGGGGGGCGTTGGGGACGGCGCGGGCGTCGTCGCAAGGTTCGTCCTCGTTTTCCAGGCGGTGATGCTCCGCGCTGGGGGCGGTGCGGCACATGGGCAGGGGGCTCATGGTGCGCTCACAGCACACGGGCACCGTGTCCCCGGGGCCAAGCTCCCTGGTCCGCCCGCACAGGCCGCATTGGTACTGGGTTTTTTCCGCCATGTCTCTCCTCCTGTCCTTCTTCAAAAATCCAGCAGCCGCGTGACCCCCACCCAGTCCAGATTCGGGCCGCTCTTGAGGAAGGCTATGCACCGCTTGTGGTACAGGTCAAGCGTCCGGTCAAAGGGCATGAACCTCCGAAGATCGTCGAAAATCCGGGCCGCCTCGGCGAAGCTCCTGTGCCGGTAGAGCTGGATGGCCTCGGCCAGGCGCTTTCTGGTCTGATCCTTTTCCTTGCGAATGCCCTCGGGGTCACTGCCGAAAAGCTCGTACACGGTGAGGGCCGGCTCCCTCTCGCCGTATTGGACCATGTCCAACTCCCGCACGGGGAAATCCAACTCGTGGAGCCGGCGCCGGGCCTCGTCGGTGATGAGGATGGCCGCCCCGTAGAGGCGGCACAGGCGGCAGAACCGGGCCGCCACCCACACGCAATCCCCCATGGACACGACCCGGGGCCCCCCATCCGAGGACAGGACCCCCAGGCCGGCGGTGCCGTAGTGCACGGCAGCCTCGGTGGTCACCTCCATGTTCCCCCCGCGCCGGCGCTTGTCGCTATAGGCCCCGGCCCGCTTCCGGGCGTCAATGGCCGCCTCCACGGCCCGGTGGACCCCTCCGGCCTCCTCGTCGAAAAAGGCCAGAAAAAAATCCGTGCCCGGATAGGTCAAAAACCCTCCTCGTTCCCGGACGGCCGGCAGCACGGCCTCGAAATAGCCATCCAGAAACGCCAGGGCCTGTTGGGGGCTCATGGCCTTGGCGTGATCGCCGAAGTGCCGGATGTTCATGGAAAAAAGCGCAACAGGGTCGCAGCCCGCGTCCCCGGAAACCGGCGCGCCGCCCCCTTCCCGGGCCAGACAGCGGTTCAGGATGGGGTGAAGGAGGGTGACCGTTCCCAGGGACTGCTGCTTGAGGATCTTCTCATATTTCCGGGCGTTTTCCAGGGCCGGGGCCGCCTGGGCGGCCAGGGCGGCCACCAGCTTGATGTCCGCATCCTCGTAGCGAACGGCCTTTTCCGAGGACACGTTGATGGCCCCGATGCAGCGCCGCCGGGCCAGGATGGGCACGCAGATGAGGCTGGCCACCTCCCGGGCCCCGGGCACGTAACGGGGGTCGCTCTTGGCGTCATTGACGATCTCGGCATTCCCGGAGACCATGACATCGCCCACGATGCCCACCCCGGCCTTCAGGGTGGGCCGGTCCTTTTCGTCGAACTTTTTGCCGAACCCGGCGATGACCTCCAGGTTCCCGGTTTCCTCGTTCACCAGCATGACGGACGCGCCGGTGGCCTGGATGGACCGGGTCACCTCATCCACGATGATGAGGCAGATGTCTCCCAGGTCCGGGGTATGGGTGATGCGTTCGGAGAACTCCTTGACGAGCGAGAGTTCCTCCTCGTTGTCCAGGCGCCCGCGCTGGGCGTCCTTCTTCTCCGCTTCGGCCAGGGCCAGGGCCGTGAGAATCGTGGCGTAGACCCGGGCCCTGGGCCCGCCACGCACCCACCCGATTTCCTTGCCGTCCAGTTCCACGGGGTAATCATCGCCCCGGGCCTCGCCATCGCCCCAGACCAGGCGGTCCGATGCGTCCCGGAAACCGGCCTTTTCCCCCACGGCCCTGTAAAGGTCTTCCAGGACCTTGAGGGCCAAATTTCCCACCAGCCGCTTGAAATTGATCGTGGCCATGGCCTGCCCGACAAAAGGTTTCCCGCCAGGCCCGGAGCCGTCCCGGGGTCTACGCCCAGATTTTCAGAATGGAATATCCAGCCCCGGACAGGGCCTTTTCGATGCGGTGAACATCCCCGGCGGCCAGACGGATGTAGTAAATCCGCCGGTCTGTCCGATGAGCGGCGATGCCCGCCGAAAGGATGGTTCCTCCATTTTTGCCGATGATGGCCGAGATGTTGGAAAACGCCTCGGGGTCGTCCCCGGCGTCCACGTCCAGGCGCACGCTGGGGGTCAGCAGCCCCATCATCTCGATGAAGGCCTTCAAAAGGTCCGTGACGGTGATGACGCCCAGGAGGCGGCGGTTTTCATCCACCACGGGCATGCCGCCGATCTTTTTCTGGTGGATGACCCGGGCGGCCAGTTCCACATCGTCGTCCGGATGCACACACACCGGGTTCCGGATGGTGACGTCGGCCAGGTCCAGCTGCCCCAGCATGGAGGGCACCAGGGCCTGTTTCATATCGGCCAGGGTCACGAAGCCGGCAAGGGTGCCGTCGGCCTCCACCACCGGGAGGTGGCGGATGGAGCTTGTCTTCATGATTTCGATGGCTTCGGGGATGGTGGCCCCGGGCCGGATGAAAATGGGCTCGGAAGCCATGAGGGATCGGATGCGCATAAGGCCGTCCTTTCGCCAGATGCAAAAAGACCTGCAAACCTCCCGAAGGCCCTATGCCCCGGGGGGCTGGTAGCTGCACAGCGGTTCCTCGGCCAGATAATCCCCCGTGGCCTCGAAGGCCCGGGCCCGGCAGCCGCCGCAGACCTTCCGGTACTCGCACTTCCCGCACTTGCCCTTCAGGCGGTTGGGGTCCCGGAGGTTGGCGAAGATTCCGGAGCCGCGCCAGATCTCGTCAAAGGGCGTCTCCTTCACATCCCCGCAGGGCAGGTCCAGGAAACCGCAGGGCTGGACGATGCCCGTGTGGGACACGAAGCAGAAGGCCGTGCCCCCCAGGCATCCCCGGGTCACGGCGTCCAGGCCGTGGGTCTCGAAGGTGACGGGCCGCCCCTCCTCCCGGGCCCGCTGGCGCAGGATGCGGTAGTAGTGGGGCGCGCAGGTGGCCTTCAGGACCAGGGGCACCTTGTCCCGTTGGTCGTAGAACCAGTTGAGCGTGTCCTCGTACTCAACGGCGCTGATGGCCTGGTCCATAATATACTTGCCCCGGCCCGTGGGCACCAGGAGAAAGATGTGGTGCGCCGCAGCCCCCAGGGAAACGGCCAGGTTCTGGATGGCCTCTATATGGGAAAGGTTCTGCTGGGTGATGGTGGTGTTGATCTGGAATTCCAGGCCCGCGTCTTTCGCCGCCCGGATGCCCGCAAGCGCCCGGTCAAAGGCCCCGGGCACGCCCCGGAAGGCGTCGTGGCTTTTGGCTTCGGCGCCGTCCAGGGAGATGGAGATGCGCGATATGCCCGACTCCGCCATTTGGACGGCGGTTTCCGGGGTCACAAGGGTGCCGTTGGGGGCCATGACCATTTTCAGACCCAGGTCCGTGCCGTGACGGGCGAGATCATAGATGTCCGGCCGCATCATGGGCTCGCCGCCGGTGAGGATCACGATGGGCTGGCCGGTTCTGCGGATCTGCCTGAGGAGCGTCCGGCCCTGTTCCGTGGAAAGCTCGCCCGGATAGGGGCCCTTTTCCGCTGCGGCCCGGCAGTGGATGCAGGACAGGTTGCAGTTTCTCGTGGTTTCCCAGGCCACCAGGCGCGGCGCCGGGGTCCCCCCGGCCTCGGCCCCATGGCCCGGATGCCCGGCCCCATGGGGATGCCCGGCAGCCCCATGGGCCGGAAGATCAGCCATTTTTCTTCTCCAGGACCCGGGCGGCTTCCAGGGCGAAATAGGTGAGGATCATGTCCGCTCCGGCCCGGCGGATGGAGGTGAGGACCTCCATCATGGTGCGTTCAAGGTCCAGCCAGCCCCTTTGGGCGGCGGCGTGGATCATGGAATATTCCCCGGACACGTTGTAGGCGGCCACGGGCAGGTCCACCTCGTCGGCCACGGTGCGGATGACGTCCAGGTAGGAGAGCGCGGGCTTCACCATGACGATGTCCGCCCCCTCCTCCACGTCCAGGGTCACTTCCCGGATGGCCTCCCGGACATTGGCCGGGTCCATCTGGTAGGTGGACCGGTCCCCGAACTGGGGCGTGGAATCCGCTGCGGCCCGGAACGGCCCATAGAACGCGGAGCAGTACTTGGCCGAGTAGGCCATGATGGCCACCTCGGAGAGGCTCTCTTCGTCCAGGGTCTGGCGGATCTCCCCCACCCGGCCGTCCATCATGTCGGACGGGGCCACCATGTGCGCCCCGGCCTTGGCGTGGGAAACGGCGGTTTTGGCGAGAAGGTCCAGGGAGGCGTCGTTGTCCACCCGGCCCTTTTCCACGAACCCGCAGTGGCCGTGGTCCGTGTACTGGCACAGGCACACGTCCGTGATGATGGTGAGCCCCGGCACCTTGTTCCGGATCTCGGACACGGCCCGCTGGACCACGCCGTCCTTGGCGTAGGCCTGGGTCGCCAGGGCGTTCTTCTTCTCCGGGACCCCGAAGAGGATGACCGCCGGGATGCCCAGATCCCGGGCCTTTTTGCACTCCTGGACCAACAGGTCCGTTGAGAGATGAAAATGCCCGGGCATGCTCTCGATGGGTTTCTTCACCCCCTTGCCCGGCACGGTGAACACGGGCAGGATGAAGTCATCCACAGACAGGCGCGTCTCCCGCACCATGCGCCGAATGCCCTCGCTGGTGCGCATCCTCCTAACTCAATAATCCAAA
>JAHJUF010000223.1 GCA_018829095.1 Pseudomonadota bacterium
CGCGTCCAGCACTTTTTCCATGTCTTCCCTGGGCCGCATTTTCCCTCCTGCCCGGCTCCCTGTTTCCGCGCTGGCGGCGTTATCGGGGTTCGGCGTACAGGGAGTACGCCTTCACCCCTCTAGCCTTGCCAGCACGGAAACAGGAAACGGGTCTTTCATGAACCGGATTTTGAATGAACAAATAAACTATTTGTTCACTTATACCGTGCCGGAGCGGGTGTCAAGGGCTAAATAACGGCCTGATACGGATTTGCCCAATAGATGGGGCATCCCCGCTGCTGGCATTCCCTGGAGGCCTGCCCTTTGGGAACAGGCCGCATATTTGGCGATTTGGCGGGAACCCCTGGAAGAGGGTTGCGCCAAAAACCTTTCCGCCTGAAAATGCCCCCATGCGCGATTCCCGACCGAGCCAGCCCCGGATGCCCAGGCCTCTGATCATCCCCGTGTTCCTGCCCAACCAGGGCTGCCCCCACCGTTGCGCGTTCTGCGACCAGGGGGCCGTGACCCACGGGGCGGCGGGGGAGGTTTTGCCCGGGGACGTGGACCGGGCCGTGGAGCAGGGGCTTGCCCGGGCCCGGCCCGGGCGGTCGCCGGTGGAGATCGCGTTTTATGGCGGGAACTTTCTGGGGCTGGACCTGGAGCGGGCTTTTTCGCTTTTGTCCCGCGCCGCGCGCTGGGTGGAGGAGGGGAGGGCGGACCACATCCGGTTCTCCACCCGGCCGGACACGGTGACGCCTGCGTCCCTGGCCCGCATCCGGCCCTTCCCCGTGCGCACCGTGGAGCTGGGGGTCCAGTCCCTGGACGAGGCGGTTTTGGCCAAAAGCCTCCGGGGCCACACGGCAACGGACAGCGTGAACGCGGCCCGGGCCGTGAAGGGGGCCGGGTACGCCCTGGGCCTCCAGTTCATGGCCGGGCTTCCGGGCCAGGACAAGGCCTCGGCCGTGGACACCGCCCGCCGGGCCGTGGAGCTTGGCCCGGATTTTGTGCGCATCTATCCCGTGGTGGTGCTGGCGGGTACGGCCCTGGCCCGGTGGTGGCAGGAGGGCCGGTACCGGGCCCTGTCCGTCCCGGAGGCCGTGGACTGGGCTTCGGCCATGTACGGAGTGTTCCAGGAGGCCGGGGTTTCCGTGGCCCGGGTGGGGCTCCACGACCCGGACCTCGCCCCGGGGGCCGTCCTGGCCGGGCCCCTGCACCCGGCCCTGGGGGATCTCACAGCCTCGGCCTGGATGCTCTCCCTGGCCCGGGCGGCGTTCTCCCGGGAAAATTTGCAGGGCAAAGCCGCCGTGATCCGGGTCCACCCCCGGCGGGAGGGCGCGGCCCGGGGGCCGGGAAACCAGAACTTGGCCGCCCTGGCCCGGGAGTTTGACGCCCCCCGGGTGGAGGTGATCCTTGATCCCCGGCTGCCGGAAAACCAGGTGCGGGCAGGGTGCCTTGGGCCGGTTTCTTGACACTCCCCGGCCGCCGCCCTTAGGATGAATCCACGGGGCCGCCCGGCCCCTGATTTCCTTCGCCCCCAAGGAGTTGTTCCATGAGAAGATTTCCGGTGGTCCTCCTGGCCCTGCTGTTGGCTGCGTTCGTCCTCGCCCCCGTCGCCCTGGCCCGGGAGGAGGTCCGGGTGGGAGTTTTGTTGCCCCTGTCCGGCCTGAGGAAGGCCTACGGCGAGGTCCAGAAACGCGCCTGCGAGATGGCCGCTGACGAGATCAACGGGGCCGGAGGCGTGGGGGGACGGGTCCTGTCGCTGGTTTTCGGGGACTCGGGAGGCGGCCCGGAGGCGGCCCGGGCGGCCGTGGAAAAGCTGGTTGGCCGGGACCGCGCCCTGATCCTGGTGGGAGGGTATGAAGACGAAACCGCCCTGGAAGAGGCCCGGGCGGCCCAGGAACTTCGGGTGCCCTTCCTGGTGACCACGGCCCGGGACGACCGGATCACCAGCCAGGGATGGGAGTACGTGTTCCGTCTGGCCTCCCCGGTCTCCGCGACCCTGGACAGCCTGGAGTCCTTTCTCCGGGAGCAGGGGGGAGTGGAGACGGCGGCCGTGTTGTATGAGGAGACCCCGGAGAACGAGGCCGAAGCGGGCCTGTTCGAGGCCCTGGCCGGGCGGATGGGCATCCGGCTGGTGCTCAAGGAGGGCTGGGAGTCCCCGGGGAACGAGTTTGCGGGCATGCTGGTGCGGGTCAAGGCGAAAAACCCGGACATGGTGTACGTGGCCGCGTCGGTGCGGGACGCCACCTTCTTCATGCGCAAGGCCCGGGACCTGAACGTGGACACCCGGCTGTACGCGGGCAACACCACGGGGTTCACTTCCAACAATTTCAAGCTCAACGCCCGGGCGGCCACTTCCCACATCTATTCCCTGTCGCCCTGGGTTCCCACGCTTCCCTATGCCGGGGCCGAGGATTTCTTCAAGAAGTTCGCCATGAAGTACCTCATGGCCCCCATTTTCCAGGCCGCCCAGGCCTACGCCGCTATCCAGGTGGCGGCCGGGGCCCTGGAGAAGTCCCGCGAAGCGGTCCCGGCGGCGGTGCGGGACGCCCTGGCCGGGACGGACAGGATGACCGTGTTCGGCCCGGTGAAGTTCGAGTCCTTCCTGGGAATGACCCGACAGAACCGCCCCACCGGCTGCCTGGTCCAGTGGCTTGACGGCAACCTGGAAGCGGTGTGGCCCAAGGACTTTTCCACCGCCGAGTTCGTGTACCCCGTGCCGTCGTGGAAGGAACAGGAGGCTGCGCGAAAGCAGAAGGAGGCGGAAGAGAAAAAGTGGTAGCAGCCTGTTGAAAAACAGCCCCTGCAGGTTGTCCAAAAGGAGTGCGGCCCGGTTTCAAGGCCCCGCCGGGGGGAGCTTGTTCAGCACGCCTCCGTAGGGCATCCCCCCCAGGTCCCGGATGGTCAGGCGGGGAAGATCCTCCCTTTTCCAGCCCCCCTGTTCCAGGGCCCGGGGGTCCGCCACCCAGAAGTACCGGCCCCGGATGGCCAGGAGGACCCGTTCCCCGCCGTTTACCGCCTCCACCACAAAAGGCCCCCTGGGCAGGATGGGCAAGAGGGGCGTCACCACCGGCAGGAGGGCCCGGGCGATGACATCCTGGCCCCGAGCCAGGGGATGACCGTCCATGTTGGACTTGTACAGGAGAAGGTTTTCCCGGGCAGCCTCCTGGAGGGGGGCCGCCACGTCCACGTAGGCCGCTCCGGGCAGGGACCCGAGGTATTCCGCCAGGTCCTGGAGGTTTTTCGCCTCGGCCTCCACCAGGGCCGTGTAGTCCTCCGGAGGCTGGATGCCTTCGGTTTCGATCCTTTTCCGGAAAACCAGTTCCTTGGTGGGAATGATGGTGAACACCGGCCTGGCGCCGCCTTTGACGGCCCGGGCGGCGATCATCCGGGCCGCGGCCTTCATGATGGCGTACCCGGCCCGGACGGCGGGGACGTCCAGGTTGGAGGCCAGGCGCAGCTTGGGGGTGAACACGGTCTGTACCCCGCCGGAAAAGGTCACGGGCCATTTCTCGGACTCGGGCGCGGGGAAGACAAGCGCCGGGGCGTCCTCCACGGACAGGGCCGGGTTGGGCCGGAGGCCTTCGTAGGCGTCGTTGCCGTATGCCCGGAGAAAGGATTCCAGGGGGTCGTTGCCCGTGTAGAAGGCCACCACCACCACCCGGGGCTGGAACGCCATGGCGTAGGGAATGATGGCCGCGTACTCCACCCCGGCCCAGCCTCCCACAGCCATGCTGTATACCGTGGCCGGCCTGTCCTTGATCCGGGCCACCAGCAGCCGGGGCCAGGTTTCCTCCAGAAAGGCGTTGTTTCCGTAGGTCTGGCTGTCCCCCACCACGATGACGTCCGCTATATTCGGCACGGCCCGGTTGCGGAATCCCAGGATGTCGTGGGGCCCCACCTCGTAGAACCCGTCGGGCAAAAGGGGCCGCGCCCGGAGGATGAGGGGGTCCGGGATGATGAGGTCCTGGGCGGCGGCGTAGTCCTCCTGGCGGAACACGCCCTGGAAGAAGGGCGGGACCTCCTTGGAGGACCGGACCACCACGAGGTCCCGGGGGCCGCCCAGAAGCCCGGGGGCCAGCCACCGCACCAGACCCAGGGCCACGGCCAGGGTGATGACCACGGACGCCAGCATCAGGAGCATTTCCTGGAGCCGGATTCTCTTTTTCTTCTTTTCCAAAAAATCTCCGTCAGAAAAGCGGGTAGATGAAGGGGGCCACAGCCGGGCCGCTGCCGAACAGGAGGAGGCCGCCCACCAGGAGAAGGGCGAGGATGATGGGCGGCAGCCAGTATTTTTTTCTGATCCCGAGAAAGCCCCAGAAGTCTTTGAAGAGGTCCATGTTCTCCCCGGTTTCCTACCCTTCCGCCAAACAAGCAGGCCCCTTGCAAAGGCAGGCCCCCCGGCTCCCGGATGCCGGGGATTTCCATGAATCACCGGACAGGAAAAAAGGGAGACAGGCAGGGTTCAGGATGCGGCAATTCCCCTTGGAATGCAATGCCGCGGAGGCGGGCCGGGGCAGTCCAAGGCCGGGTTGGGGCGGAAAATGCCCCGGGCCTGGAACCAGCCTTGACAGGGCCAGGGCAGACCGGTATTTATTTAAGGTTATGGGTTCGGCGGGGTCGGGTTCCGCCGGGCCTGAGCCATATGAACCGGATCTTTCCTGGAGGGCTGCGCCGTGAATCCCATTGCCAAAGAACTGAACGAGATTCTTTCCGCTGGTAACCCCCATGTGCTGGACATGCTCTCCCAGGTGGGAAAAAACCTCTTTTTCCCCAAGGGCATCCTGGCCCAGAGCGCCGAAGCCAAGCTCAAAGCGCATAAGTTCAACGCCACCATCGGCATCGCCACGGAAGAGGGGAAGGCCATGTGCCTGCCCACCGTGATGAGGCATATCTGCGACATCCCGCCGGAAAAGTCCCTGACCTACGCCCCCTCCTTCGGCCTGCCGGAACTCCGGGCCGTGTGGAAGGATGCCCTGGCGGCCAAGAACCCCCTGCTCGCGGGCAAGGTGTTTTCCCTCCCGGTGGTGTCCCAGGCCATCACCCACGGCATCGCGCTTCTGGGCGAGCTGTTCATCGACCCGGGCGACGTGGTGGTGGTGCCGGACAAGATGTGGGGCAACTACAACCTCATCCTCTCCGTGCGCCGCTCCGCCGTCATGAGCCACTTCCCCCTGTTCAACGAGGCGGGCGGGTTCAACCTGGAAGCCTTTGAGGCCAAGCTCCTCCAGGAGGCAGGCAAGGCGGAAAAGCTCATCGTGCTCTTAAACTTCCCCAACAACCCCACGGGATACGCCCCCACCCGGGAGGAGGCCGAAGGCATCGCCCGCATCCTCAAGTCCGTGGCGGACCGTGGGGTGAACATCGTGGCCGTTTCCGATGACGCCTACTTCGGCCTGTTCTACGAGGATTCGGTCATGCCCGAGTCCGTGTTCGGGCTCCTCTGCGGCGCGCATCCCCGGATTCTGGCCGTGAAGCTCGACGGGGCCACCAAGGAGGACTTCGTGTGGGGCCTGAGGGTGGGATTCGTCACCTACGGGGCCAAGATGGAGGGCGACCCGAAGATCTTTTACGAGGCCCTGGAGAAGAAGACCGCCGGATGCGTCCGGGGCACCATCTCCAACGCCAGCCACCTTTCCCAGAGCATCCTGCTTTCCGCCATGAGGAACGGGGAGTACGAGGACGAAAAGGCGGAGAAGCGGGAGATCCTGCGCCGCCGGGCCGTGAGGGTCAAGGAGGTCCTGGCCGATCCCAAGTACGCCGATGCCTGGGAGCCCTACCCCTTCAACTCCGGCTATTTCATGTGCGTGAAGCTTTTGACCGTGGATGCCGAAACCCTGCGGGTGCATCTCCTGGACAAGTACGGCGTGGGGCTCATCTCCCTGGGGCCCACGGATCTCCGGGTGGCCTTCTCCTGCCTGGAGGAATCCCACGTGGCCGAACTCTTTGATCTCGTGCTGGCCGGGGTGCGGGACCTGGAGGGGGCGGGCGCGGCCTGAGATGAAATGGCCACGGATAGGCAGGCCCCGCGGATGGTCCCCTGTCATGGGGTCGGGCTACGCGGTGAAATGGGCCCTCATGTTCGTCACCATCGGTTTGGTGGCGGGCCTGGGTTCCATCTTGTTTCATTTCCTGACCCAGGCGGGTACCCACTATTTTCTGGATCTCATGGCTGGCTACCGTCCCCCGTCCCCGTCCGGCGAGCATGACCTCTTCCCCGCCACGGACACCTCCTTCTCCCGGTGGATATTGCTGATCCTCCCGGCCCTGGGCGGGGTCATCAGCGGTTTTCTGGTCTATACCTTCGCCCCGGAGGCCGAGGGCCACGGCACGGACGCGGCCATCGAGGCCTACCACGTAAAGGGCGGCCTCATCCGGGGCCGGGTGCCCATCATCAAGACCCTGGCCAGCGCACTGACCCTCACCACCGGCGGCTCGGGAGGCCGGGAGGGGCCCATCGCCCAGATCGGCGCGGGCTTCGGGTCCTTCCTGGCCACCCGCCTGGGCCTGTCGGACCGCCAGCGCCGCATCATGCTGGCTGCGGGCATGGGGGCGGGAATCGGCTCCATCTTCCGGGCGCCCCTGGCCGGGGCCCTTTTCGCGGCCGAGGTCCTGTACAGGGACACGGACCTGGAGAGCGAGGTCATCATCCCCGCGGGCCTGTCTTCGGTGGTGGCCTACTGCCTGTTCTGCCTGGTGTTCGGATGGGGCTCCCTGTTCGATGCGCCGCATTTCCAGTTCCGCAACCCCCTGGAGCTGGGGCCCTACCTGATTCTTTCCCTGGTGCTGGTGGGAGCGGGCTGGCTGTATGTGCGGTCCTTCTACGGCGTGGCGGGGGTTTTCAAGAAACTCTCCATGCCCCTCTTCCTGAAACCCGCCCTGGGGGGGCTCTTCACGGGGATCATCGGGTTCTTTTTGCCCCAGACCCTGGCCTTTGGCTACGGGTTCATCCAGCAGGCCCTGTACTCGGAACTCACCATCCCCTTCCTGCTCCTTCTGGCCTTCGGCAAGATATTCACCACCTCTTTCTCCATCGGCTCCGGCGGCTCGGGAGGCGTGTTCGGGCCCTCGGTGGTCATTGGCGGCGCCCTGGGGGGCGTGGTGGGAATCTTCTTCAACATCCATTTCCCCGGCATCGTTGTCACCCCCGGGGCCTTTGTGGTGGTGGGCATGGCCGGGTTTTTCACCGCCGTTTCCAACACCCCGATTTCCACCATCATCTTCGTTTCCGAGATGACCGGGTCCTATCACCTGCTCCTGCCCAGCCTCCTGGTGTGCTCGGTCTGCTACCTGTTTTCCAAGCCCTTCACCATCTACGTAAAGCAGGCCAAGAACCGGCTTACCTCTCCGGCCCATGCCGGCGACTTCTTCGTGGACATCCTCCAGGCCATCAAGGTCCGGGATCTCATGCCCTACGTCCGGAGCGTCACGGTGATCCCGGAGAACATGTCCCTTTCGGAGTTCAAGCGGTTCTTCTCCCGCACCAAGCAGCACTACTTCCCCGTGGTGGACGAGAACAAACGCATGGTGGGCATCTTCTCCTCCACGGACATCCGGGAGGTCCTTTTCGAGCCGGACGTGGAGCCCCTGGTGGTCATGGGGGACATCGCCATGCCGGACATCATCACCACCACCCCGGAGGAGGACCTGAACACGGTCCTCCGGAAGTTCACCACCAAAAACCTGGACAGCCTCCCCGTGGTGAAGGCGGACGACCCCGGAGCCCTTTTGGGCATGCTCCGCCGCCGGGAGGTCATCTCCTACTACAATCAGCAGGTCTCGATGCGGAAGAACAGCGATGCCCCGGACGCGTGAAAGCCTTGACAAAACCGGGGTGTGAAGTTAGACACTTGCCACGGATAAAATCCGGAAAC
This sequence comes from Pseudomonadota bacterium, assembly GCA_018829095.1. GTDB lineage: Bacteria > Desulfobacterota > Desulfobacteria > Desulfobacterales > Desulfatibacillaceae > JAHJUF01. The sequence goes on from JAHJUF010000223.1 coordinate 7,854, forward strand.
CAACCGGTTTTCCTGAAAAAATGGCCCGGAACCCATCTCGCTGCGAAAAGATTTTTGAGAGGGGTTCCCGTTGCCTGGGGATGATATGCCCGAGACCTTCCGCGCGTTCATCGCCGTTTCCCTGCCGGCTGAAATCCGGGCCGTCCTCGGCCGGATGCGGGACCGGTTCATGAGTTCGGGGCTTGATGTCCGGTGCGTTTCGCCGGAGTCCATGCACCTCACCCTGAAATTTCTGGGCGATGTGGGCAAGGGGAGGGGCCCGGAGATCCTCGCGGCCATGGAGCGGGCCGTGGCGGGCGTCAGGCCCTTTCCCCTCTCCGTGCGGGGAGCGGGCGTGTTCCCGGGGTTTTCGAACCCCCGGGTGGTCTGGGTGGGCCTGGCCGGGGACTTTCAGCCCCTGGCCGGACTGGCCGCCCGGCTGGAGGAGGAGCTTTCCGCCCTGGGGTTCGCCCCCGAGGCCCGGCGGTTCTCTCCCCACATCACCCTGGGCCGGGCCAGGGTGAAGCTCCCCATGGACCGGACCCTGAAGGCCGTGGAAAGCCTGGCCGACATGGGGTCCGAACCGTTTTTCGTGGACAGGCTGACCCTGTACCGAAGCGAACTGTCGCCCCAGGGGGCCCGGCACACGCCGAGCTTTTCCGCGGTTTTCACCGGTTGAACACCCCCGGGCGGGGCTCACCGCAAAACCCGTCAACCGAGGAGAAATCCATGGCCAAACCCCAAGCGCCCACCGAGAACCCGGACAAGGCCAAGGCCCTGGACACGGCCCTGAGTCTGATCGAGCGCCATTTCGGCAAGGGCTCCATCATGCGGCTGGGAGACCGCCCCGTGATCCAGGTCCCGGTCATCCCCTCCGGGTCCCTTGCCCTGGACCGCGCCCTGGGCGTGGGCGGGCTGCCCCGGGGCCGGGTGGTGGAGATCTACGGCCCCGAGTCCTCGGGCAAGACGACGCTCGCCCTCCACGCCGTGGCCAACGCCCAGCGCCTGGGGGGCACCGCCGCCTTCGTGGACGCGGAGCACGCCCTGGACGTCCAGTACGCCAAGAAGCTCGGGGTCAAGGTGGAGGATCTCCTGGTTTCCCAGCCCGACACCGGGGAACAGGCCCTGGAGATCACCGAGATGCTGGTGCGTTCCGGCGCGGTGGACATCGTGGTCGTCGACTCCGTGGCCGCCCTGGTGCCCCGGGCCGAGATTGAGGGCGAGATGGGGGATTCCCACATGGGCCTCCAGGCCCGCCTCATGAGCCAGGCCCTGCGCAAGCTCACCGCCACCATCTCCAAGACCGCCACCTGCCTCATCTTCATCAACCAGATCCGCATGAAGATCGGCGTCATGTTCGGCAGCCCCGAGACCACCACCGGCGGCAATGCGCTGAAGTTCTACGCCTCCGTGCGTCTGGACATCCGCCGCACCGGCGCCATCAAGGATGGCGACCAGGCCGTGGGCAACCGGTCCAGGGTGAAGGTGGTGAAGAACAAGATGGCCCCGCCCTTCCGGGAGGCCGAGTTCGACATCATGTACGGCGAGGGCATCTCCCGCACGGGTGACATCCTGGACATGGGCGTGATCCTGGGAGTGGTGGAAAAATCCGGCGCCTGGTATTCCTTCGGGGAAAACCGCATCGGCCAGGGCCGGGAAAACGTGAAGAAATTCCTGGCGGACAACCCGGACGTCACGGACGATATCGAGGCCAGGATCCGCCAGACCATGACTCCCAAGGTGGAGGAAACCCCGCCGGCCGGGGAGCCCCAAACCTAGACCCCTTGCCGGGCCCCCCCGGCAGCCGGCGGCCGCCGCCTTTGTCGAAAAAAGACGCGGCCGCCGGTTTTTTTTGCGGAGAACCAACGGATGAATCCGGACGAGGTACGCAGCCAGTTCCTGGAATATTTCAAGAACCGGGACCACCGGGTGGTGAAGAGTTCCTCCCTGGTGCCCCACGACGACCCCACCCTGCTGTTCACCAACGCGGGCATGGTCCAGTTCAAGCGCATCTTCCTGGGCGAGGAAAAGCGCGACTACACCCGTGCCGCCACCAGCCAGAAATGCGTGCGCGCCGGCGGCAAGCACAACGATCTCGAAAACGTGGGCTACACGGCCCGGCACCACACCTTTTTCGAGATGCTGGGCAACTTCTCCTTTGGCGACTACTTCAAGGAGGGGGCCATCCAGTTCGGCTGGCAGCTTCTGACGGAAGGCTTCGGCCTGAACCCGGACAAACTGTGGGTCTCCATCCACTACACCGATGACGAAGCCGAGCAGATCTGGCGCAACAGGATCGGCGTGCCGGCCGAAAAGATCGTCCGCCTGGGGGACAAGGACAACTTCTGGGCCATGGGCGACACCGGCCCCTGCGGCCCCTGCTCGGAGATCCACA
>JAHJUF010000224.1 GCA_018829095.1 Pseudomonadota bacterium
CATCACCATCGGCCACGGCAAGGTGGGCCCCATGGCCGAAAAATTCTACAAGGCCATCACGGACATCCAGTACGGCCTGGCCGAAGACGTTCTGGGCTGGATCGAGCCCGTTTAAGCGCGAGCCCGCCCCGCGCCCCCTGAAGCTTTCGGAATCCAGGGGAGATGCGATAGGATACTCCGCGCCCCGGGGATGACCCCCGGGGCGCGGAACCCCTCTATTTGCCGGATGTGGGCCGGTCGAGCTCCTTTCCACGGACTTGACCTGGGCAGGAGCCTTCTTATTGTTGACAATGCCCTCACCGCACCAGCATCATCCCGCAAACACCAGCCGAACGCGCCGGACCGGAGGACACGGTTTGGCCGGATCAGGAAAAACCCGGACCGGACGAAGGGAAATTCCCATGAAGAAATTCAGACTGCCGCGAATTCTCACCGCGATTTTCACCGCAGCCCTTGTAATAGCCTTCACGGCCCCGGCCACAGCCGAGGACAACAAGTCCGACCCGGACCGGGTGGTGGTCAAGGTCAACGGCGAACCCATCACCCAGGGCCGCTACATCCGGGCCCTGTCCCTGGTGGGCCAGCAGCTGGCCCAGTCGGGCCGCCGCATTCCCCAGGAGGCCATGCCCCAGCTCCAGCGCCAGGTGCTGGAAAACCTGATCAAGAGCACGATTTTGCACCAGGAGGCCGTGAAGGCCGGGGTGAAGGCCACCAAAGACGAGGTGGAATCGGGCATCGTGGAAATGCGGACCCATTTTGCCTCCACGGACCAGTTCGAAGCCTGGCTCAAGCGGGGGGGCCTCTCCATGGACGATCTCAAGGAGGAGGAGGCCAAGACCATCCAGGTCCGCAAGTTCATCGCGGAACGGTTCGAGTCCAAGGTCCAGATGACGGAGAAGGATGCAAAAAAATACTACGACGAGAACCAGGAGGAGTTCAGAAGGCCTGAACGGGTGCACGCCCGGCACATCCTGGTAACCGTGGACGAAAATGCCTCGGACCTGGAAAAGGCCAAGGCCAGGAGAAAAATCCAGGACCTCGCCAAGCGCATCAAGGGCGGAGAGGATTTCGCCGCCGTGGCCCGGGAGGCCTCGGACTGCCCCTCCTCGGCCCGGGGCGGTGACCTGGACTACTTCGAGCGGGGCCGGATGGTGAAGCCCTTTGATGACGCAGCCTTTTCCCTGAAACCCGGGGAGGTGAGCGAAGTGGTGGAAACCCAGTTCGGCTACCACCTCATCCAGGTCCTGGACAAAACCCCCTCGGAAATCATCGCCTTCGACAAGGTGTCCGACCAGATCATCGCGCGCCTGAAGGGCGAAAAGATCAACGGGGAGGTGAGCCAGTTCGTGGAGGAACGCCTGGCCAAGTCCAACGTGGAATACGCCGAAAACTGAAGCCGCCTGTGCCGCGGCCAGGGGGAAAGCGGAGAGAAACCAGGCCGCCGGAACCTGACAAGTGTTCCAACAAAAAAAGGGAGCCGCCCGAAAGGGAGGCTCCCTTTTTTCCTTTTGGTTTACCGGGCCGGTCCGGGATGACTCGCCGGTCGCGGCCTCAGGGCTCAATCCGCTGTCAGCATCCGCAGCCGCCCGAGCCGCAGCCCCCGCCCGAACCACAGCCGCCGCCCCCATCCGGCCCGCAGTTGTCGCCGGCCTCGGACCCGCAGCCGCACCCACAACTCGACACGGTGGGCTGGTCGCTGATGTTTACGACCTCGATCTCGAAATTCAGGGACTTTCCCGCCAGAGGATGGTTCAGGTCCACGGTCACCTTCTCGGCGTCGGCCTCGGTGACCTGGGCGGGAATCTGGTGCCCCTGGTCAGTCGTGAGGGCCACCGTGTCCCCCACCTTGGGTTCCAGGCCGGCGGGCACATCAGACCGGGGAAAGCTACGGGTCAGGGAATCGTCCCGCTCGCCATAGGCCTGGTCCGGGGGCAGGGAAACCTGCTTTTTCTCGTTGATCCCCATGCCCAGCAGGGCGTCTTCAAAACCGGGAATGAGCTGGCCCGACCCCACCAGGACCTCCAGGGGAGACCTCCCCTGGCTGGAATCGAAAACATCGCCGTTATCCAGCTTTCCGGTATAATGGACGGTTACGTATTTTCCCTTTTCGACATTCGGCATGTTCTCTCCTTTGGCTAAGGGTTTTTCCGAGGGCACAAACTATAGGCCCCAACCCCTTCCGTCAAGGCGCGCCCGCGCTTTTTCCCAAAAGAATGGCCTCCCATACCGCCTGAGCCCGGGCAATCCCGGGGCTTGGAGGGTCAGAGCCCCGGTTCCCCCTGGACCGGGACCTTCAGGTGCTGGTAGGCGGCCCGGGAGACGCGGCGGCCCTGGCTGGTGCGCTGGAGGAAGCCGATCTTCAGGAGGAAGGGCTCCACCACGTCCACCAGGGTGTCCGTCTCCTCCTGGAGGGTGGCGGCCATGGCCTCGATGCCCACGGGGCCGCCGCTGTAATACTGGATGATGGTGTTGAGGTAACGCCGGTCCAGGGGGGTCAGGCCCTGCTCGTCCACCCCTTCCAGGGCCAGGGCCTTTTCCACCGTGTCCCGGGTGATGCGCCCCGTGCCCCGGACCTGGGCGAAGTCCCGGACCCGTTTCAACAGCCGGTTCACGATGCGGGGGGTGCCCCGGGCCCGGCGGGCCAGTTCCGCGGCCCCGGCCTCGTCCATGGGGATGTCCAGGATAAAGGCCGAGCGCCGGGCGATGGTGACCAGCTCCTCCTCGGTGTAGAAATCCAGGCTGCGGAAGATGCCGAACCGGTCCCGGAGGGGCGCGGAGAGCAGGCCCGCCCGGGTGGTGGCCCCCACCAGGACAAAGCGCTTGAGCTGGAACCGGTGGCTCCGGGCGTGGACCCCCTTGTCGAACACGAAGTCCACGGCAAAGTCCTCCATGGCCGGGTAGAGGAACTCCTCCACGCTCCGGGACAGACGGTGGATCTCGTCCACAAAGAGCACGTCCCGGTCCTCCAGGTGGGTGAGGATGCCCAGCAGGTCCCCGCCCTTTTCCAGGGCCGGGCCCGAGGTGATGGTGATGCCCGCGGAAAGCTCCCGGGCCACGATGTGGGCCAGCGTGGTCTTGCCCAGGCCCGGCGGGCCGTGGAGGAGCAAGTGGTCCAGGGGCTCGTCCCGGGCCAGCGCCGCCTCGATGGCGATGGTCAGCGTCTCCACCGTGTTCAACTGGCCCACGTAGTCGCAGAGCCTGGTGGGGCGCAGGGGGCTGGTTTCCAGCTCCACGTCCTCTTCCCGGGCCCGGGGCGACACCGCTCCGACATTATCCGCCCAGCTCTTTTCCGTCATTCCTGTCCCCGGTAGATCTCGTCAAAAAGCTCCTCAGGGCCGGCGATATCCGGTTTCCCGGCCAGGGCCCGCCGGATCATGTCCCGGGCCTCGGCCGGACGGTGGCCCAGCTGTGTCACCATGACCTCCTCCACCTGCCGGGCAAAGGGCGGCCCGGCTTCCCGGCCCTCCGGGCCCGCGTCCAGAAAGGCCCCCATCTTGCCGCAGAGGGTGGCCACGATCTTCTCGGCCGTGCGGCCGCCGATGCCTGGCAACTGGCGCAGGGCAACGAGGTCCCGGCCCTCGATGGCCGCCGCTATGGCCGAAACGGGCCGGGTCAGGGCCGTGGCCGCTTTCACGGGGCCGATGGCCTCCACGGTGATGAACTTTTCGAAGAACGCCCGCTCCGCCTCCTGGTTGAACCCGATGAGCACGGGCCGGGGCTGGTTCATGGTGACGTGGTAGTAGATGAACAGCTCCACCTCGTCGCCGGTTTCCCGGGTCGCAAGGCTCTCGGCCACCACGGCGGGCAGGAGCACCTCGTAGCCCACCTGGCCGACCAGGATCAGGACGCCTTCCGTGTTTTTCCTGAGCAGGCTGCCCCGAAGATATCCGATCATGGTTTTCCCTCATTCCGGCAAGCGGCCGGGGCGTACCGGAACAGGCCGATCAGGGCCAGGGCCACAGCGTCCGAGGCGTGGGAAGGGGTGATGGGCCGGTCCAGGGCCAGGTGATCCCGCACGGCCCGCTCCAGTTGGGCCTTGGAAGCCGCGCCGTTTCCCGTGAGAACCTGCTTGGCCTCCCGGACCGCCACCTCCCGGACCGGCACCCCGGCCCGGCAGCAGGCCACCATAATGGCCCCCAGAACCTTGCCCAGAACAAGCCCGCTCTTGGGATACCGGGGCAGGCTGTACACCTCCTCCAGCACCAGGAGCACGGGCTTCTCCTCCGCGAGAATGGAGGAAATGCGCTCATGGATGGAATAGAGCCTTGTGGCGTCGGGTTGGGGTGGCTTGGTGACGATGGTCCCGTAGGAAAAGGAGGTCACCGCCCCCAGGGTCCCCTCCACCACCGCCACCCCGGTATGGGCCAGCCCGGGGTCCACTCCCATGACCTTCATGGATTCGCCTGATCGCCGGTAAAAGGGACAAGGAACGCTTCAAGGCGTCATATTACCCCATGCGCCAGGAGGGTAAACCCCTTTTTTCGGGGTCCGGCTCGCCCAAAAAAATCACCCGCGGGCCGGGGGGCTCCGCGGGCGGGGAATTTCAGGGGCCGGCAAGCCGAAGGGAAGGCCTTATCCTCCCAGGCTTTCCAGCTTTTTCCGGGCGATGGCCGCTTCCTGGGAGTTGGGGAAACGGCGGAGAAGCTCGTTCCACATGAGGCGGGCGTTGCCCGGATCCTTCAGTTCGAGGAAGGCCATGCCCTGCTTCAGGAGGGCGGCCGGCACCTTGTTTCCGTCCGGATGGTTCTCGATGACCTTCTGGTATTCCAGGATGGACTTGGGGAACAGCTTTTCCTGGTAATAGGACTCTCCGATCCAGAACCGGGCGTTGTCCGCGTTGTCCGATTTGGGGAACTGGTCCAGGAAATCGCCGAACAGGCTGCGGGCCTCCCCGGTATTTCCGGCGTCCAGGGCGGCCTTGGCCCTCTGGTAGAGATCGCCGTCGGTTTTGACCGCGGGTTGGCCCCCGGCAGGGGGGGCGGCCCCGGCCCCGGGGGAGGGCTGGGACGGCGCGGGGGCGCCTGCCTGGGGTTCCAGGCCCAGGAAGGATTCCACCCGGACGAGGCGTCTGGAAAAGCGGTCCAGCTTTTCCGACAGATTGCCCACGGCCGCCGAATCCCCGGCGGGCCCTGTTTCGATGCCCTGGCCTCCCAGCATGTGCCGGGTCTCTTCCAACTGGCCCCGGACCTGGGCGAGCTCGCTCCGGATCTCCTGGGCCAGGACCCGGGTCTGGGCGGCCTGTTCCCGGAGGGCCTGGGCATCGGCCCCGGAGGTGTCGGAGATCCGGGTGAGCCGCGCGTCCGCGTCTTCCAGCCGGACCTGGAGCCCGGCCATCATGCTCCGGAGGGTTTCGTGTTTCTTCTCCAGGGTCAGCACGCGGTTGTAGACCGTGACGACGTCATCCCGGGTGGCGCAGCCGAAGAGGACCGTCAGGCAAAGAATCACGCAAGGCCACCGGAGGCCCCGGACAAGGGCGGAACTATTCATGGCATCAACCTGGAAAATGGGGGGGGAACCCGCCCCGGCGCAACGCCGGGGTTTGACGGCCGGGCCCCGGATGGGGCCCGGCCGTTTCCTTCATGGAGCAGGGATCATCCGCCCAGGCAGGGCGGGCGATCAAGCTATTCCACCGCGAACTCGGACCGGCGGTTCAGGGACCAGGCATCCTCGCCGTGACCCATGGCCGCAGGTTTTTCCTCGCCGTAACTGATGGTGGACATGCGGGAGGAGGCAACGCCGAGGTCCACCAGGAACTTCTTGGCGCTCTCGGCCCGGCGCTCTCCCAGGGCCAGGTTGTATTCGTTGGAACCCCGCTCGTCGCAATGGCCCTCGATGACGATGCGCGTATCCGGATACTTCTTCAGGAAGTCCGCCTTTTCCCGGAGGATTCTCTGGGCCTCGGAGGAAAGGTCGGCGCTGTCGAAGGCGTAGTAAATCATGGTGGTGAAGGCCCCCATGGCTTGGCGGTACTGGGCCTGCATCATTTCCCGCTGCTTGGCGCTCATGGCATCGCGCTCTGCCATTTCCTTGGCGCGCAGGGCATCCCGCTCAGCCGCCAGGCGGTCCTGTTCGGCCTGGGAAAGGGCCACGTCCGTATCCGTGGAAACACCGCAGGGCTCCACCGTGGGTACGCCACGTTTTTTCACGCCGCATGCGGCGGTCAAGAGCACCAGGACCACGATGACCAGAAAAAAAGTCAACCTCCGCATCCCCATCTTCCTCCTCCTTTCAAAAACCCCCGGTATCTTGCTTTCTGTTGGGACCAATCCGCCGCCGGCCTTTTTCACGACGAGCGGACAACTATTATACCAAAATAATCACTAGAAAAGCGAATACAAACCCATGCCCCTATTTTTCCCCCGGCGTCCGGTCCGAAGGCACCGCCTGGCCCAAAGCCTCAGCGACAGGTTTTCATGGGTCTGGATTTGGCCTAAAAATCAGGCAGGTTGGGTGACCAGGCCGGTTCGCTCTGTTCGCCGGCCTGAATAAGCAGCCTCCGCTGCTGGGTGCCGCGGGCGGTCATCACGTAAATCCGCGAGGGGCCTTCCCGGGTGCTGGAAAAGGCGATGAGCGTACCGTCCGGAGACCAGGATGGGCTCTCGTTGTTGCCCGCGCCGGAAGTCAGACGCACCGGCTTGGAGCCGTCGGAGCGCATGACAAAGATGTCAAAGTCACGGTCTTCTATCCCCTGATAGGCGATGTACTCGCCATTGGGGGAAACCGCCGGGGCGTTGATGTCCTTGCCGGAAAAGGTAAGCCGGCGCACCTCGCCCGTTGCAAGCTCCAACTCGTAGATCTGGGGGCCTCCCGACCGGTTGGACACAAAGGCGATCTTTTTGCCGTCCGGAAACCAGGAGGGTGACACATCGATCCCCCAATTGTCGGTCAGTCTATTAATGACTTTTCCGGTCCCGGTCAATGAGTAAATCTCCGGGTTGCCGTCCTTGGAGAGACAGGCGGCCAGGACGAAACCCTTGGGGGACCAAGCCGGGGTCACGTTCAGGCCCGTGTACTTGATCACCGTTCCCTGGCGGGTCCGGGTGTCCAGGACATGGATGTTGGGGCCTCTCTCCTTGTAGGAGGACCAGGCCATGAACCGGCCGTCGGCGGACCAGGCCGGGGACAGGGCGATGACCGAGTCGTGGGTGACCGCCACCGGGTTGTGCCCGTCGAAGTCCGAGACGAAGATCTCCTTGTTCCCCGTGGCCGTGGACACGAAGGCGATGCGGGTGTCGAAGACGCCGGGGGTGCCGGTGAGGGCCTGGACCACCTCGGAGGCGAACCGCAGGATGATGCGCCTCAGGTCCGTCCGGTGGGCCTTGTAGCGCTTGCCGGCCAGGAGGCGCTGGGTATAGGTGTCAAAGAGCCGGAGTTCCAGGGCCAGGATGTCGCCCTCCACGTCCACGGAGCCGGTGATGAGAAGCTCCGCCCCGATGGCGGTCCAGTCCTTGAAGTCCAGGTCCCGGGCGCTGGCCCCCTGGGCCAGGTCGGTGATGTAGGTCTCCTCCGGGAGGATCTGGAAGAACCGGGGCACGGCCAGGACCTCCTCCAGGATGCCCCGCCCCTCGCGGGCCGCCTCGGCCGCCCGGGGGTCCGCCCCGGCCGCGAAGCCGGGCAGGGCCAGGGGGATCGTGCGCAGGAAGGGGTCCTGGATCTGGATGTATACCCTCTCGGCCCGGGCGTCGGGGCACAGGACCGCCAGCACCAGGAACACAGGAACCAGGAATCGGAACAAACGCATGGCAAACCTTTCCCCGCCTAGCGGGGGGGCGTGAACGTCAGGCCTAAAGTGAGGGTGGCATCGGGAAATTTCCCGGGCAGGGGCGGGGCCGGGTCGGCCTTGGCCACCGCCCGCTGCACGGATTCATCGTAGTAGGTGTTGCCCGAGCGCCTCTCGAACCACGATTCCTTGATGTGGCCGTTTTTTTCTATGGTCACCACGACAACCGCCTCCAGGAAACGGTTCGACCCTGCCAGGCTCTCGGGACAGGCCCAGCTCCGGTTCACGTGATCCTTCAGCCGGGCCGCGTATTCGTCCAGGTAGTCGGGCAACCGGTCGCTTCCGGGCGTGCCCGGAGCCCCGGAGCCCACGGCCACCCCGGCCTGCTGCCGGGCGGAATCCAGGGCCTTGGCGATGGCCGTCTGGCGCTCCTGCTCCACCTGGCGCTCCAGATTGGCCAGGGCGCTTTGGCGGACCGTATCCGGGTCGAAACTCTTCTTTTTCAGGGCGGTCTTCACCGGCGGCTTCCCGGTGGGCGGGCCCAGGGGTTCGGGCTTGCTTTCCCGGGGCGGCGGCTCGGGCCGGGCCGTGGTGACAGGCTCCGGGAGCTTCTCCGGCTTTTTCACCAGGGGGGCCTTGACCTCGGGCTCGGTGGCCGGCCGGGCCTGGGCAGGGCCCGCGTCGGGCGCGCCCACCAGGGCCACGTCCAGAACCCGGATGTTCTCCCGGTGTCGGGGCAGGGAAATCATGGGACCCAGGAGGATGACCGCCGCCAGGACCAGGTGCCCCAGGGCGGAGGCCGCCACGGCCCACACCCAGGTCCGGTCCCCGGCAAATCCAGGCTCCTCGCGCGGGAAGGTCATTTCTTCGCGGCCGCCTTGCCCTTGCCGCCCTCGGGCTCGTCCGGCGGGGTGGTGATCACCCCCAGCCGGTCAAAGCCCGCGTCCTTGATCCCGGCCATGACCCGCACCACCAGCCCGTAAGCCACGGTCTTGTCGGCCCGGAGATACACTTTCTGGTCCGGGCGGCTGCGCTTGATGGCGGCGAGCTTTACCCCCAGGTCGGCCAGGTCCACGGGGCCCTTGTTCAGGTGGATCCTCTGCTGGGCGTCGATGGAGACCACCAGGTTGTCGTCCTCGGCGGAGATGGGCGCCGATGAGGTCTGGGGCAGGTTCACGTCCAGGCCCTGCATCATGAGGGGGGCGGTGACCATGAAAATGATGAGAAGGACCAGCATGACGTCCACCAGGGGCGTCACGTTGATGTCCGCCATCAGTCCGTTGTTGCGTCCCTGCATGGCCATGGGATCAGTTCCGATGGAAATGCGGAAAGTCACCGCCGTGGTGACGAACCGCGTGTTCGCGTTGACAACTTAATGGTTTTATTGAATTTACGCCTCCGCGAAAGAAGCGGTCCGGCGCACTCCGCTCCCTTGCCGCCTTCATCCTTGTCTCGGGAGGATTTCCCGCTCCACGATGTTGATGAATTCGAAGGAGAAGCTCGACATCTGGGATTCGAGGAACCGGATGCGGGTCATGAAATGGTTGTACGCGATGACCGCCGGAATGGCGGCCGCGAGCCCCGCCGCCGTGGCCACCAGGGCCTCGGAGATGCCCGGGGCCACCACGGCCAGACTGGCCGAGCCCCTCAGCCCTATTTCCTGGAACGCATCCATGATGCCCCAGACCGTGCCGAAGAGCCCGATGAAGGGGGCGGTGTTGCCCGTGGTGGCCAGGAAGGGAATCCAGGAGGACAGGTGGATGACCTCGTTCTCCGAGGACCGCCTCAGGGCCCGCTCGATGTTGTCCCGGCCCGGGGCGAATCCCATGGGGGGCATGGGCGCGGCCTCGGCGGGGCTGTCCCCGTTTTCCGCTTCCCCCCCCTCCTGGGGATGGGCCTGGGTGATGCGGGCGAGCTCCGCGTAGGCGGCCCTGAAGGCCCGGCCCACGGAGCTTCGGGGGAGCTGCTTGGCCCGGGCGAAGGCCTTGGAAAGGTCGGCCGTGCGCCAGAAGTAGTCCACAAAGGCGGCGTTTTCCTTCTGGGCCCGCTTGAACTGCACGGCCTTGGTGACGATGATGGCCCAGCAGGCCATGGAAAAGAACAGAAGCACCGCCAGCACGAACCGCACCACAAGCCCGGAGTTCGCGATCAGACGCAGCACTTCGGCGTCGGAGATGTTCATGAATCCTCGGTCAACGTGGGAAATAAAGGGGCATGAGAGGTCGGATTCCCGGTGAAAAGGCCAGTTTGGAAGCCGCACCCTTCCTATACGATACCCCTCTTCAAGTCAAGTCCCAGGGGGGAGGGGAGGAGGGAGAAGAACGGATTCGACAAGTCGCCTACCCCTAACGTCCAGCAAAAATATGAGGATAGGAGAAGGGCTTGCCTGAATCTGAAAATAAGCGGTAAAAGACCTCTCATTAAGAATGGCCCCTTTTGCCGAGTTCACTCCCATGGCTATCCCTTGAGGAAGAGAAATGATCCACTACGCAGAAAACCGAGTGTATCCCCTCTATTCCAGCATGACCGACTCTCAGGTCCTGCCCGAGGAAATCCAGTTCCAGCCAAATCAAATCGATCCCCGCTTTTCGGCTGGTGCCCGGTTTCGCATGACCCCCTCAAAACTGGACACCACCCTGTTTTTGCTGAAGTCGGCCTTCGATTGCTTGAAATTCGAACCCAACCAAAAGGCCTTGAGTGAATTAGGAAAAATTCTCCATGTCGATAATGAAATCGAGTTGATGGACTTTTCCATCAAGATTCTCTCCCTTGGATTTCTAAGCGTAACCTCTGTGCACCGCTTCAATAACATCCAATTGGCGATGGATTTTGAGGAAATTGGCTTGAAAATCATGGAAAAGACAGACTCACTATTCAAAATGATTGAAACACTTGTAGATGAAACTGCCTCATCAGGAGTTATCAAAAAATCGAAAAACTACCATTTTGGGATACCTGATTTCCTTGAAGACGATCTTGCTTATGCCTACGATGACAACTGCTATTTTAATCAGCATTTATTCATTGATCACAAAGATCAATCAATAGCTGAAAAAGTCATGGTCAAATTCAATTTCCCGCAAAATGGAATTTACATTGATGGATGGAACTTCTTTTCAGGATGGTCGCTCTACTTGTGGACTGGCAATGACGGACCGATTCCTGACACAGATTTTATGGGATGCGATACGATACATTTATGCACAACAGCAACATGCTCAAATTCCATTTCGTGCTATACGGAATCGCTCAGGGCAATCAGCGAAAGAGGAGAATCGATAAAACCAGAACAAATTCGCGATATAATCAACCATGACAACTATACTCTCCAAAGAATTCATCTATACAATCACATGATTAAAGAAAATCATTTCCTGCTTGTCGAGTATCAAAATAACTCAGCACACACCACCGAAAGGATCGGAACCTTTCGGGAAGCCATGAATGCTGTAATCGTAGCCGTTGAAGGGATAGAGTCTGAAAAAAACAGAAAAATTGGCACTTTCATTGAAATAATACTTTTTGTCTTTAGTTCTATAGGGCTATATTCTGTTATATTTGAGATAATAAGATTTCTTTATGACAAAGAGTTAGTAACAATATTCAACATAGTTACAACCAAAGATATTTTCTATATTTCAACATTCGTTATTTTGAGTCTGATTTATCTGATCATCGCAAAAAAAAGAGAATAAGATATCGACCATAGCCTCCTGCCCGTATCTTCCCTTGCTTTTTTTCCCCGGTTTTGGCAAGCAATACGATTCTGGCATTTTGGGGGCCGCGCCGCCCCCGGGAGGTGGAACACATGATCCGCATGGTAAAGGGTTTCCGGGACATCCTGCCCGAGGACGTGGGCCTCTGGCAGCACGTGGAGAAAACCGCCCGGGAACTCTTCGAAAATTTCGGCTTCTCCGAGATCCGCCTGCCCGTGCTGGAGCGCACCGAGCTTTTCGCCCGGGGCATCGGCGCGGACACGGACATCGTGGAAAAGGAGATGTACACCTTCACGGACCGGGGAGGCGATCTCCTGACCCTTCGGCCCGAGGCCACGGCCGGGGTGGTGCGGGCGTATATCGAGCACGGATTCCCAGCCAACCGGCCTGTCCAGAAGCTTTACACCCTGGGCCCCATGTTCCGCCGGGAACGCCCCCAGCGGGGCCGGTTCCGCCAGTTTTCCCAGATCAACGCCGAGATGCTGGGGGTGGCCGACCCCCTGGCCGACGCGAATGTTCTTCTTTTGCTCCTGACCTTCCTTTCCAGGGTCGGGGTCACGGACGCCACGGCCCATGTGAACTCCCTGGGCTGCCCGGACTGCCGGCCCGCCTACAAGGAAAAGCTTTCGGCCTTCATCCGGGACCGGGCCGGGGAGCTTTGCGAAAACTGCACCCGCCGGGCCGGGACCAACCCCCTGAGGGTCCTGGACTGCAAGAGCGACAACTGCGCCCGGGCCGTCACGGACGCGCCCTCCATCACGGATCACCTCTGCCCGGCCTGCCGGGAGCATTTCGACGCGGTCCTGTCCGCCATCGGCACTCTGGGCCAGAAAGTGGTCCTGGACCCCCGGCTGGTGCGGGGCCTGGACTACTACACCC
>JAHJUF010000030.1 GCA_018829095.1 Pseudomonadota bacterium
AATCTCCCCCACCAGCTCCAGATGCCCGATGATCAAAAGCAAAAGACCCAGGTGAAAGGCCATGAGGAACACCCACAGCACGGGCTTGTGCCTCCTCACGGTGGGCAGGAGGAACGTGTCGGCCAGGGCGTAAAGCCAGCGGGGTTTCTTTTCCGGGTAGACCTGGAGGGTGATGGGGTTCTTGGGACGCCGGAACATGGCCACCAGCCGGGCCGTCACGCCCACCACAAAGACGGCGAAGGCCAGGTACACCATGGGCACCAGGACAAGGTAATAGACGGTTTCCACGGTTCAACCACCTTTCCGGAAGGCCCCGCGGGCAGGGGAACTCCCGCAGGGCCGCCTCTTGTTCGGTGTTTTTTCCGGTCGTGAATGTTCCCGGCTACTTGTTTCTGCGGATATAGAACCTGGTGATCTTGCCTTCGGTCTCGGTCTTCACGATCTCGTTGCCCGAGGTCCTGGCCCAGGCCGGAAAATCCGCCAGGGCGCCGGGGTCCGAGGTATGGGCTTCCAGGATCTGGCCCACCTCCACCTCCTTGATGCCCTTGCTCACCTTCACCACCGGCATGGGGCACGGAAGCCCCTTCAGATCCAGAACCTTGTCCACCTTGATGTCTTCCATGATCCTTCTCCCTATTCGGTTGGTTTCCGGCTTCCTGTTCGCCCGCAAATCAGAGGAACAGCTGAATCCTGCTGCCCTTGGCCTCTTCCAGGAACTTGGCCACGCCGCAGTAGGTCATCCCGGGGTAGTCGATCATCTCTTCGCGGGAAAATCCCATGAGGTCCATGGACATCTCGCACACGAAGATCTTGACGTCCAACTCACCGGCCATCTCGATGAACTCCGGCAGGGAGGCCACGTTTTTCTTTTTCATGAGGCTCTTCATCATGGCCGTGCCCATGCCGCCCATGTTCATCTTGGACAGCTTCACCGCATCCGAGCCCTTGGGCAGCATGGCGCCGAACATCTTGCCCATCATGTCCTTGCCGCCCGCGCTCTTGTTGGGGTCCCGGAGCGCCGGGGTGGCCCAGAAGGTGAAGAACATGACCACGTCGAGCCCCATGGCCACGGCGCCGGTGCCGATGATGAAGGCGGCCAGAAGCTTGTCCAGGTCGCCGGAGAACACGATCATGGAAATCTTGTCTTCCGTCCCCTGGCCGGTCAGGAGCTTCACCTGGCCGGAAAGCTCGGCGATCTGCGCCTCAAGCATATGAAGTTTTTCGTTTTTTTCTTCCATCGTCCCCTTCCTCTCCCAAAGGTTGCTAGTACAATATAGTCACGAAAACGATTCTTTCACCACCTCCATGGCCGCGCGGAGCCTTTCCAGATGGGAAATCAGTGCGATTCGTTCCTCAGGGGCCATCTGCATCAGGATCTTCCCGTGGATCATGAGGTGAAACTCCTGGACCTCCCGGAGTTTCTCCTCGCCCTTTTTCGTGAGGCTGATGAGCTTGACCCGGGCGTCCCCGGGATCTTCCATCCGCAGGACCAGGCCCTTCTCCACCAGGCCGTCCACGATCTTGGTCACCCGGCTCTTGGCCACATCCAATTTCTCGGCCAGGGTCTTTACCGTCAGGTAGCGCTCTCCGTCGAAGTGCAGGAGGCATTTCACCCAGGCGTAGGGCACGTCGAACCGATGGTGCTCGTAGAGCCGCCGGTCCTCGCAGCACCTCACCATTTCATTGATGAGGTCCCGCAACCTCAATACCTGGTATTGACTGATGGACTCACTATTTTTCATGCCCCGGACCTTTCGTTCACGTTGTGACCAATCTAAGACGAATCGTTCACCCTGTCAACTAAAAAATGGGCTCTCATGAATTTTCAAATAATAGCCGGGGTGCAAGGCCGGATAGGGCCCCATGGCGAGGATGCAGGCCCGGGATTTTCCGGGACTAAGATATATACTGTGAACGTTATTTGAGGAGGTAGGACACGGCTGATGACGGAAAATTCCACGGGCAGACAGGGACAAGACAGACAAAAAAACCCGCCCGGCCATTCGGCCGGGCGGGATGCGGGAACGGACCCGGGACTTCGGATCAGATCTCCTCCACCATCCTCCGGAGCTGGAACCAATCCAGAAAAACCTGGGTGCGGGCGCTGATGAGGTTCAGGCGGGCCCGGGACAGGAAGAACACGGCGTCCAGGACGTCCGTGGCCGTCTCCACCCCTTCCCGGAAGCCCAGGTCCGTGATGCGCAGGTTCTCCTCGGCCTGGGAGATGGCGGCCTGGGCCACGGCGAGGTTCTCCACAGCCACCTGGTAGTCCAGCCAGGTGTTGTGCAGGTCCGTTGAGAACCGCCTTTTCAACTCCGCGATCCGGTATTCCACCTCCCGGGCCGCCAGGCGGGCCTTGGACATGCCCGCGTACTTGGAAAACCCGTCGAAGAGGTTGACGGTCACCCCCAGGGTCACCCGGGCCTCGTCCTCGTGGCCCTCGTCCGCCCCCAGGAAATGATCGTCACCATACCGGGACAGGGAGCCGGAGAGGTCCACGGAAGGGTACAGGGACGCCCGGGCGGCCAGGGCCTGGTTTTCGGCGGCCTGGCGGGCCAGGGCCAGGGCGGCCAGTTCGCTCCGGCTGTCCATCATTTTGTCCAGGTAGTCGGAAAGCTCCTTCACCCGGGGAAGCTCGGCGAACTCGGCGAACCCGAAAGTCCCGGGCTGGACCGGAGCGCCAACGGCCAGGGCCAGGAGGTTCAACCCCTTGTCCAGGCTGGCCTGGGCGGTTTTCCCGGCCTGCTCGGCGTTGGCCAGCTCCACCTGGATCTGGAGGACCTCGTTCTTCCGGGAAAGCCCCACCTCATATCGGCTCCGGGCCTCGGCCACCCGTTTCTCCAGGAGTTCCACCTCTTTTACGGCCACCTCCAGGCTGCTCTGGGCCCGGAATACATCCAGGTAACGCACCGCCACGTCCATCCGCACGTCCGCCGTGACCGTGGCCAGCTCGTATTCCCGCACCTTTTCCAGGTCCCGGGCCGAGGCCAGACCGTATCGGTCCGCGAACCCGGAAAACAGGTTGTAGCGAACCACGCCGGTCAGGCTGCTGTTGCTGTCGTTTTCAAACAAGCTCGACTCGTCTATCTGGTTGGCGGTGTAACCCAAATCCGCCCGGGGGTAAAAGCCGCTTTGGGCCCGGCGCACGTCCTGGCTCTGCTGGAGGGCCCGGTTCTCGTACTGTTTCACCAGGTCCCGGCCGGCCACGGCCGTGTCCATCAGCTCATCCAGGCTCTGGGCCCTGGCCTGGGGAGCCCCTCCCAGGAGTACGGCCCCGAAAAAGAGCAGGGCCAGCCCGGCCATGGCCGCACCGGAGAGCGTGACCCCGCCCGGGGCCGGGGCACCCTCCCCTTCCGGGTCCCGGGGCTTCTCGAAGCGGATGAAAAAAGCCAGGAGGCACGGGATCACGAACAGGGTGAACAGGGTGGATACCGCCAGCCCCCCCAGGATGACGCTGCCCAGGCCCCGGTACAGCTCGCTTCCCGGGCCGGTGGAGAGCACCAGGGGCAGCATGCCGAACAGGCTGGTCATGGCGCTCATGAAAATGGGCCGGATGCGGGTCCGGACGGACTCGGTCACCGCGTCCACCCCGATGAACCCGTTGTACCGGGCGTTGTTCAGGGACTGGTGCACGATGAGGATGGCGTTGTTCACCACCGTGCCGATGAGGATGATGAACCCCAGCATGGTGAGAATGTCGAAACCCTGGGGCGCGATGAACCGGTCCACCAGGGTCAGGCCCACGAACCCGCCCGCGGCGGCCAGGGGCACGGAGAACAGGATGATTAACGGATACAAGAAGTTCTCGAACAGGGCGCTCATGAGGAGATACACGATGATCAGGGCCAGGATCAGGTTCCACGTCATGGAGGACAGGGCCTCGGACAGCTTGTCCGCGTTGCCGCCCACCCCCACCTCCGTGTTCCCCAGGGCTCCCCCGGCCTTGAGCTTGTCCACCACCTGGGTTTGGATGATCTCCATGGCCTCCTGGAGGGGAATGTCCATGGAAGGGGTGACCTCCAGGCGGATGGTGCGCTTCCGTTCCAGGTGGTCCACCTGGGTCATGCCCTGGGAATACTCCAGGCGCGCGATGTCCGAGATCCGGATGAGGTCCCCGTGGCCGTTGACGATGAGGCTCTCCCCCACATCCTCGGGGGTCTTCACCGAGACATCGGTCCGAAGCAGCACGAGATCCATCTTCTTCTGCTGCTGGGGCTTGTATTCCCCCACCTTGCGGCCGTCCATGATGACGTCCACGTACCGGCCCAGCTCGCTTTCCGGGATGCCGTTGGCCATGGCAGCCGCCCGGTCGGGGATGAAGTTGGCCTCGGGGTAGGTGTTCTCCAGGGAGGGCACGGGCCGGACCTGGGCCCCGGGGATGGCCCCCTGGATGGTTCCGAAAAGGGTGCGGGCCACGGAAAGGATCTCGTCCATGTCCTGGCCCGACACGTTCACGTCCACGGTGCGGCCCCGGCCCAGGCGGTTCTGGAACAGGCCCGCCTGGATGGAAACCCCGAACACCCCCGGAAAGGAGTTGGCAGCTCCTTGCAGGACCGGGATCATGTCCCGGGCCTCGGTCTCGTGGCTGCTGATGACCCCGAACAGGGAGATGCGGTCCGCCCCCACGTAGAACATGTTCTCCATCCGGGGGATGCCGTCCTTGTAGTCCTCTCTAAAATAGGGGTCCAGCTGGGTCCAGATTTTCTCCCCCATGTCCCAGAACTTGTCCAGGGAGTAGCCCGGGGGAGGAATGAGGATATTGAGAATGAGGTTCCGGTTGCCCTGCGGCAAATACTCGGCCTTGGGCAGGAGGGCCCACACGGTGAACACCGAGACTGCAGTCAACAACCCGATGGTGAGGATCCGGGTGGCCCAGTTCCGGATACTGGCCCGGGAAAGCGCCAAAATGAGGGACGAGAGGGCCCCCCCCAGCCTGCCCACGGGGGCGAACCATTCCTTCCCGCCTATTTTGGTCCGGCGGTAGATCTGGTTGGCTGCCGAGGGGATCACGGTGATGGAAACCACGAGACTGATGATGATGGCGAAGGTGATGGCGATGGCAATGTCCTTGAAGAGTTGGCCCGCCTCCTCCTCCATGAAGATGACAGGCAGGAAAACCGCCACCGTGGTGACGGTGGAAGCCAGCACCGCCCCCCAGACCTCGCTGGCCCCGTCGTGGGCCGCGTCAAAGGGGGACTTGCCCATGCTCCGGTGCCGGTCGATGTTCTCCAGGACCACGATGGCGTTGTCCACCAGCATGCCCAC
>JAHJUF010000225.1 GCA_018829095.1 Pseudomonadota bacterium
AGCTGGACGAGGCCGAGGCCCTCTACAACGCGGCCCGGGCCAGGACCGAGGTGTCCGACGCCCAGATCAAGCAGAAGGAGGCCGAGTTGAAGGCCGCCGAAGTGCGCCTGTCCTACGCCCGGATCAACGCCTCCTGGGCCGGCGGCCAGGGCCCCCGCCAAGTGGCCGAGCGTTTCGTGGACCAGGGCGCCATGTTGAAGGCCAACGACCCCATCGTGTCCATCGTGGACATTGGCGCCGTGCTTGCGGTCATCTTTGTCATCGAAAGGGACTTTCCCGACATCCGGGTGGGCCAGGAGGCCGAGGTCCATACCGATGCCTACGGGGACCGGATGTTCCCGGGCCGGGTGGTGCGCCGGGCCCCGGTGCTCCAGGAGGAATCCCGCCAGGCCCGGGTGGAGATCGAGATCGAGAACCCCGGCGGGCTCCTGGCTCCGGGCATGTTCGTCCGGGTGAACATCAAGTTGGCTGTTCACGAGAACGCCCAGACCGTGCCCGTTTCCGCCCTGGTGCGGAGAAACAGCGGCCAGGGGGTTTTCCTGGCCGAACCGGCCACCATGAAGGCCCGGTTCGTGGCGGTCACCACCGGCATCACGGAAAATGGCATGACCGAGATCCTTTCCCCGGAAATCCAGGGCCTGGTCATCACCCTGGGGCACCACCTGGTGGAGGACGGCACGGACATCTCCATTCCCGAGGCCGGGGAGAACCGGTCATGAACATCACCCGCTTTTCGGTGCACCGGCCGGTCTTCACCACCATGGTGACCCTCATCGTCATCATCCTGGGCGGGGTTTCCCTTTCCCGGCTGCCCGTGGATCTCATGCCGGACATCTCCTTTCCCACCCTGTCCGTCACCACCGCCTACGAGAACGCCAGCCCCGAGGAAATCGAGGAACTGGTGACCCGGCCCGTCGAGGAAGCCATGAGTGCGGTCCCCGGGGTGGAGGAGGTCTCCTCCGTGTCCTCGGAGGGGAACTCCAACGTGCGGGTGACCTTCTCCTGGGGAACCGACCTGGACGCGGCGGCCAACGACATCCGGGACCGCCTGGACCGGGTCATCCCCAGGCTGCCGGACGACGCGGACCGGCCGGCATTGCGAAAATTCGACCCGGCCAGCTTCCCCATCCTCATCCTGGGGGCCTCCAGCCACCTGGACCCCATCCAGACCCGGCGGCTCATTGACGACGAGGTGAAGTACCGCATCGAGCGGGTGCCCGGCGTGGCGGCCGTGGACGTGTGGGGCGGCCTGGAGCGGGAAATCCACGTGGACCTTTCCCCGGACAAGCTGAAGGCCCTCCAGATCCCCCTGGCCCAGGTCGTGGACGCCATCCGGTCCGCCAACATCACCCTGCCGGCCGGAAGCGTGGAATCGGGCAACTACGACATCACTCTTCGCACCCCGGGGCAGTTCACGGACATCGGCCAGCTCGCGGACACCACCGTGGCCGTGCGCCAGGGCGCCTCCGTGAAGCTTTCCGAGGTGGCCGATGTGGCGGACCGGTGGCAGAAGGTTTCGCGCATCGTGCGGGTGAACGGCCTGCCGGGCCTGCGCCTTTCCGTGAACAAGCAGTCCGGCACCAACACCGTGGAGGTGGCCCAGCGGGTGCTCGCCGAGATCGCCCGCATCAACGAGGAGCTTCCCCAGGTGAAGGTGACGCCCATCATCGACACCTCGGAATACATCCGGCGCTCCATCGGAAACGTGGGCTCGTCGGCCCTGTACGGCGGCCTGTTCGCCATCCTGGTGCTCCTGCTCTTTCTGAGGAGCGTGAGGAGCACCCTGGTCATCAGCCTGGCCATTCCGGTCTCCATCATCGGCACCTTCGCCATGGTCTACTTCGGCGGGTACACCTTGAACCTCATGACCCTGGGGGGCCTCGCCCTGGGGGTGGGCATGCTGGTGGACAACGCCATCGTGGTGCTGGAGAACATTTTCCGCATACGGTCCACAGGGGTGGGGCCCAGGCGCGCCGCGGTCCTGGGCACCGAGGAGGTCACGGGCGCCATCGTGGCCAGCACGCTGACCACCCTGGTCATCTTCCTGCCCCTGGTGTTCGTCCGGGGCATGGCCGGGGCCATGTTCAAGCAGCTCGCCCTGGTGGTTTCCTTCGCGCTTCTCTGCTCCCTGGCCATGGCGCTCACCCTGATCCCCATGCTGGCCTCCAGGTTCCTGAAGCATTCCGCTCTGGAGGACGCGGACCGCCCCGGCCTGGGCCACCGCATCCTCCGCGCCACGGAATCCGCCCTCTCCAGCCTGGAGCTGGCGTACAAAAACCTGTTGCGCGTCGCCCTGGACCACCGGGCCCTGGTGGTGGTCCTGGTCCTGGGCATCCTTGGCGGAAGCCTTTTCCTGGCCCCCCTGGTGGGCACGGAACTCATGCCCCAGGCCGACGAGGGCGAGGTCCGGGTGAACCTGGACATGGAGGTGGGCACCCGCCTGGATGTGACCGAAAGGACCGTCCGGGAAGTGGAGGCCGTGGTGAACCGGGAAGTCCCCGAGGCCAGGAGCGTGGTGGAGAGCATCGGCGGGTCCCCCTGGCACGGGGGAGGCGCGCACATCGCGGAATTCCGCATCGCCCTGAAACCCAAGGCCGAGCGCACCCGTTCCAGCGAGGAAATCGCCGCGGTGCTGAGGAAGAAGCTTGCCGGCATCCCCGGCGCGGAAATCCGGACCCGGGCCGGCCAGGGGCTTTTTCTCATCCGCCGCATGACCGGCGGCTCCGAGCGGGTGGAGGTGGAGATCCGGGGGTATGACCTGGAAACCTCCGAGGCCCTGGCCCGAAGGGTCCAGGAAATCGCGGAGGGCGTCCGGGGCGTCACGGACGCCCAGGCGAGCCGGGACGTGGGCGCGCCGGAACGCATCATCTCCGTGGACCGGTCCAAGGCCGAGGCCATGAAGGTCTCGTTGCAGGACGTGGCCGAAACCCTCCAGACCGTGCTCTCGGGCACCATCGCCGGAAACTTCCGGGAAGCGGGCGATGAGTTTCCCATCCGGGTGAAGTTGAAGGACGCGGACAAACACTCGGTGCGGGAAATCCTGGATCTTTCGGTCTTCAACTCGGACGGCGTGCCCGTGGTTCTGCGCAATATCGTTTCCATGGAGCAGCGCCTGGGGCCGGTCCAGATCGAGCGCAAGGACCAGGAGCGCATCGTCACGGTCCGGGCCAACATCGAGGGCCGGGACCTGGGCTCCATCCTGGCGGATATCCGGGAGGGTCTCCGGGGCGTGCCCGAACCCCGGGGCTTTTCCATCGGGTTCGGCGGCGACTTCGAGGAGCAGCAGAAGGCCTTCCGGGAACTGGCCCTGGGGCTCGTCCTGGCCCTCATCCTGGTCTACATGGTCATGGCCTGCCTGTACGAGTCGCTGCGCGACCCCTTTGTGGTGATGTTCTCCGTTCCGCTCGCCATCGTGGGCGTGGTGCTCATGCTTTTCCTCACCAACACCACCTTCAACATGCAATCCTACATCGGGTGCATCATGCTGGGGGGCATCGTGGTGAACAACGCCATTCTCCTGGTGGACTACACCAACCTCCTGCGCGCCGACCAGGGCATGCCCATGCGCGAGGCTATCGAAGAGGCGGGCCGGCGCAGGCTCCGGCCCATCCTCATGACGGCGCTCACCACCATCTTCGGCCTCGTGCCCCTGGCCCTGGGCCTGGGGGAAGGCGGCGAGGCCCAGGCGCCCATGGCCCGGGCCGTCATCGGCGGGCTCATGAGTTCCACCCTCATCACTCTGGTGGTCATCCCGGTGATCTATTCCCTGTTCGAGGGGAAAAAGGGCCGCAGGATGGCCCATGCCGGGGACGGGGAGGAGAATCCATGAACCGCAAGGGAGTGGCCATCCTTCCCCTGGCCGGGGCCCTGATCCTGTTCCTGTTTCCCGCCCAGATCCGGGCCGGGGAAGGGGCCGCTGAAAATCCGGTTTCCCATGACATCCCCAGCGCGGCCGAGCCGGGTTCCCCAAGCCCGGACGTCCTCTCCGTCACCATCGAGCAGGCCGTGCTCATGGCTCTCGAAAACAACCGGGCCGTGCGGGTGGAACGTCTGAGTCCCTCCATCACCCGGACCTTCGAGGATCAGGAGCTGGCCACGTTCGATCCGGTTTTCTCGGCCGGGGCCACCGCATTCGGCCAGAGGGACGAGGACCGGCGCGGCCTGGAGGGCGATGGCAGGGGAGGTGAAGCCGGAGCGGCCCTGGTCAAGAAATTTGAAACCGGCGCCACGGTGTCGGCCGGGGCCATGGCCGGATTGGATACCGGGGATGGCCTGCCCGACCAATATGCGGCCCGGCTGGGCGTGGACCTGACCCAGCCGATCCTGAAGGGCCGGGGCCGGGCGGTGAACCTGGCCAGCCTGGGCCAGGCGCGCCTGGACAGCCTCCTTTCTGAATATGAGTTCAGGGGGTTCGCCGAATCCCTGGTGGCCCAGGTGGAAGCCACCTACTGGGACCTGGTCCTGGCCCGGAAGCGGGTGGCCATCGTGGAGGAGTCCCTGGCCCTGGCCGTCCAGCAGTCGGACGAGACCCGGCACCGCATCCGGGTGGGCAACCTGGCCGAGACCGAGATCGCTGCGGCCGAGGCTGAGAAAGCCCTGCGCCGGGAAGCCCTCATCAATGCCAGGAGTCAGGTGGAGTCCCTCAGGGTGCGGATGCTGCGCCTGATCCGGCCCCAGGACCTATCCACCCTGGCCGTCCGGGAGGTGACCACCGGGAGCGAACCCACGGTGGACCGACCGGCCCCGGGACCCCTGGCGGATCACGTGGCCACGGCCCTGGCCATGCGGCCGGACGTGAACCAGGCCCGGCTCCTCATCCAGCGGGGCGACCTGGAAATCGTGAAGACCAGAAACGGCCTGCTCCCCCGCATGGACCTCTTCGTGAGCCTGGGCAAGACCGGGTACGCGGATTCCTTTGGCGGCTCGGTGGGCGATCTCACCGGCCAGGGGTATGATATTTCCGCCGGAGTGACCTTCGAGCGCCCCCTGGGAAACCGGGACGCCCGGGCGCGCCGGGAACGGGCGCTCCTGACCCGGGAACAGCGCCAGGAAGCCCTGGCCAACGTCAGAGACCTGGCCTGCCAGGACGTGGAACTGGCCTACATCGAGGTGGGCCGGGCGCGGCTCCTGGTGGACGCCACAGCCGCCACCCTGCGTTTCCAGGAGGAAAAGCTCCGGGCCGAGACCGCCAAGTTCCGGGTGGGGAAATCCACGGGCCTTTTGGTGGCCCAGGCCCAGCGGGACCTCCTGGCCAGCCGGGTGGCCGAGGTGGAGGCGGTGACCACCTTTTTGAAGGCCCGCACCAGCCTCTTCCTCCTGGAGGGCTCCCTCCTGACCCGCCGGGGCCTTTCAGCCCCTGGGGAAGCGCCGCAACCCTATCCCTGACGTCCATGCCCGCCGGGGCATGAGGAAGGTTTCCCTTGTTCCGTATCGTCCTCGTTTTCGTGTGGACCGGGATGCACGCCTATGTGTTCGGGCGGGCCTCCACCCTGCCCGTGGTGGCCCGGCGGGTTTCCCGGCCGATTCTGGCCTTTGCGGGTTTTTTCCTGTGGTCCACCCTTTTCCTGTACCGCGCCCTGCCATCCAGCCCCGTCACCATTGCCCTGGAAACCCTGGCCCTGAACTGGCTGGGGGTGCTCTTCCTCCTTGCTTCCTGCCTGCTGGCCGCCGACCTCCTCACGTTGTTCGGCCTGATCTTCCCCCGCCGGGCTGCCGCCATCCGGGGGCCGGGGCCATCCCCCGGGGGTGAGGCCATGTCAAATCAGATGAAATTCATGTGCTGGGGGCTCGCTCAAAGCTTCGGGCAGGGGGGCGTTTTTGTGCCGCACGGCCCAGGGGCATTCGTTGACCATGTGCTGGAGCGCGGAGCCGGAGAAGTGGCCGGCGTCGAAATCAAGGCGGCCGCAACCGTTATGGCGGCGGATTTTCGGGGGCTGAAAAAGCTCAAGGAAGCTGCTGGGGATCGTTTTGCCGCCGACCTGGTGCTTTATGACGGGGAGAGATTTGCAGGGTTTGGTGAAAAACGATATGCCGTTACGTTCCGCGCATTGTGGGAGACAACGTAATGGTGAACCAGGAAAGAGAAGACTCCCTCTGGCGCAAGCCGGGCTATCAGGGGTTCAAGGGGGGCAGGCCAGCGGAATGACCCGAGAGATGGCTTGAAAAGTTCCGAAAGGAGAGGTATTGTTAAAAATTATGAGAAAAGGGGTTCAAACGGGTTTGAGCCGGAGCCGAAGGCTTTTGGGACGGTTCCGGCCTTATTTCCCGCGTTGGGCAGAGGACAGTCCATCCAAAAAGGGCGAGCAGGCGTGCGGAGTCTTTTTTTGATGGAGGTGTCACCTATTTCAGGTTAATGGTATTCCTCTATTCCATGATTTTTCAAATAGTTCCGATACGGTCTTCCGTGGCATGTCAGCCCGCTGTGGTCGCTTTTAGGCAGGTGAAGATGTGCTTATCTCCCGATCCTGGACCGCCAAAAACCGGCTTGCAAATTTTTCCCGGCATTTTGGGTTTCACGGGGCGGGAGCGGATTTTTTGAAAACAGTCGCCATCGCCATTGTCGCCCGTTGGAAACGGCAGGCCTCTTAGCGCGGCTTGCACTCTTCATACACAAACAAAATTTGCCAGGAGGGTCTCATGCTGCCAGAGTTTTTCGAGTTCCATAACCCCACCAAACTTGTTTATGGCGCAGGCATGGCCCTGGATCTTCAACCCGAACTGGCGCCCTTGGGTGTCACCAGGTTCTTCCTCGTGTCCGACGCCATCATCTCGGGCCTTGGGATTGTGGACAAGATCATCAACGGGCTGGAAGAGGCGGGGATGGAAGTCTGCGGCACCTACCTGGAAGTGCCCCAGGACGCGGTGCTGGCAAACGTGATCGAATGCGCTGAAAAGGCCAAGGCCGCGGGCGCGGAAGCGATCATCGCCGTGGGCGGTGGCAGCGTCATCGACGCGGCCAAGGGCGCCAACATTCTCATCAGCGTGGGCGGCGACCTCATGGAGGACTACTCCGGGGCCCAGACCCTGACCCAGCGCCTCAAGCCCCTTGTGGTCATTCCCACCACGGCGGGCACGGGCAGCGAGGTCACCCAGGTGGCGGTGATTTATGACAAGGAAAACAAGGTAAAAAACCCCTTCACCGACAAGTTCCTTCTGCCCACCCTGGCGGTGCTGGACCCGGAGCTGTCCGTTTCCATGCCTCCCGGACTTACCGCTTCCACGGGAATGGACGCGTTGACCCACGCGGTGGAGGCCTACCTGGGCATCCAGAACTCGCCCACATCGGACTATTTTGCCCTGGGCGCCATC